>DATIMB010000496.1:0-4400 GCA_035475875.1 Micrococcaceae bacterium | reverse complement strand
CCGGCTCGGTCCCGGTCGCCTCCTTCACCATCACCAAGCTCCGCTGGGTCCGCGATGCCGAGCCGGAGATCGCCGCCCGGGTGGCCGCCGTCGCCCTCCCGCACGACTGGCTGACCTGGCGGCTGCGCGGCTACGGCCCCGCCGAGAGCAGCCCGCTGGGACCGGACCTGGAGGAACTCAGCACGGACCGGTCCGACGCCAGCGGAACCGGCTACTGGAACCCGACCACGGGCGGGTACGACCTGGAGCTCTTTGAACGTGCCCTGGGCCGCCCTGCCAGAGTGGCTGCTCCGGGGGCCCCCGGCAGCGCCGTCCATGCCGGAACCGGCCCGGTCCCGGCCGGCGCGCAACCGGCGGGCCCGCACCCAAGGGACCGTCCCGCCGTCGCCCTCCCACGCGTGCTGCAGGCAGGTGAATCCGCAGGAACCTTACTGCCCTCCCTGTTCGGCGCCGGGGCTGCGCAGCAGCCGGTGCTGCTGGCGGCCGGCGCCGGGGACAACGCCGCCGCCGCGCTGGGACTGGGGGCAACCACCGGCGACGTGGTGGTCTCCATCGGCACCAGCGGCACCGTTTTCGCCGTCACAGACCAACCCGCCAACGACGCCACCGGAACCGTCGCCGGTTTCGCCGACGCCAGCGGGCGCTTCCTGCCGCTGACCGCCACCCTCAACGCCGCCCGGGTGCTCACCTCGGTCGCCACCGTCCTGGACGTCGACCATGACGGCTTCGCCGCACTGGCCCTGCAGGCACCCCCCGGCTCCGACGGCGTCGTCCTGGTCCCCTACTTCGAGGGCGAGCGCACACCCAACCTTCCCGAGGCCACCGCCAGTTTCCACGGGCTGACGCTCCACTCCACCACCCGCAGCAACCTCGCCCGTGCTGCCACCGAAGGAATGCTCTGCGGACTGGCCGACGGCCTGGACGCGTTGTGTTCCGCCGGCGTCCAGGCGCGGCGGATACTGCTGATCGGAGGAGCGGCACAAAACCCGGCCGTTACCGGCGTGGCAGCACAGGTCTTCGACCTACCGGTCATCGTCCCGGCACCTGGCGAGTATGTGGCCCTCGGCGCGGCAGCACAGGCCGCCTGGCTACTCTCCGGATCCCGGCCCCAGTGGCGTCCGGCCACTTCGGCCGAACCGTGCCCGGACTTCCGGCCACGCATCCGTCGGCAGTACCAGGCGGCAGCCAGCGGAAAGTGCCACACGGTATAGGAGCATCAATCACCGCCTCCACCTGCACGGACCATTCATCTTCGGCGCTCACCGTCGGCAATGCGGCGTAATATCGGGTATCGATGTCCGGTACCGATACCGCAAGGGATTTGAGAGAGCCAAGCGCCATGCCTGTTGGAGCAGTGCACACACAGCTAGTGGTCTGCCGGTGAGTGAATTCACTCGGGGTGCGGCACGCCTGTACATTCTCCACCACCGCGGTGAGGAGGAGATCCACGGCGCGTGGATGTCGGAAGAACTGGTCCAAAGGAACGCCCAGTGAATGCATCAACACCCTCACTGGCACGCCGGCTCGGCACCGGCGACGCGGTGGTCATCGGACTGGGATCCATGATCGGCGCCGGCGTGTTTGCCGCGTTCGGGCCGGCTGCGAAGGCGGCCGGGACCGGACTGCTGATCGGGCTGGCAATCGCGGCGCTGATCGCCTACTGCAACGCCACCGCCTCGGCGCAGCTTGCCGCGGTCTATCCGACCTCGGGCGGGACGTATATCTACGGGCGCGAACGCTTAGGCCCGTGGTGGGGATTCACAGCCGGGTGGGGATTCGTGATTGGTAAGACTGCATCCTGCGCCGCGATGGCCCTGACCTTCGCTTCGTACGCGGTGCCGGCGCCCTCCTGGCTCCAGCGGATGGTAGCGGTGGCCGGAATCATCGCCCTGACGGCGCTTAACTACCGCGGGGTGACAAAAACTGCCCTGCTGACCCGGATCCTGGTGACCTGCACCCTGGTCGCACTGGCCGTCCTGGTGGTGGGGATCGCCGTCGGCGGTGGCGCTTCTGCCAGCCATCTCGGTGGTGCCGCAGCACTGGACACCGGCGGGACATACGGGATCCTGCAGTCCGCCGGACTACTGTTTTTCGCCTTCGCCGGTTACGCCCGGATCGCGACCATGGGCGAAGAGGTCCGCGATCCGGCCCGAACGATCCCCAAGGCGATCCCAACAGCCTTGGGGATCGCCGTCGTCGTCTATCTGGTCATCGGAGTCGCGGTGCTGCTGGCCGCCGGTCCCGACCGGCTTGCCTCAGCCGGCGCACCGCTGGCTGAGGCGGTGAAGGATGCCGGCGCCGGAAGCCTGGTTCCGGTGGTGCGCATTGGCGGCGCGCTCGCCAGTCTCGGGGCCCTCCTGGCCCTGATCGCCGGCGTGGGACGGACCACCCTGGCCATGGCCCGGCACCGTGACCTGCCCACCTGGCTGGCGGCCGTGCATCCCCGCTACAAGGTCCCCCACCACGCCGAAATCGCCCTGGCAGTCCTGGTCAGCATCCTGGTGGTCTTCACCGACCTGCGCGGAGTGATCGGCTTTTCCTCCTTCGGCGTCCTGGTGTACTACGGGATCGCCAACGCCTCGGCTGTGACACAACCGGCCGACCAGCGGCGCTGGCCCCGTCTCCTTCACGTCTTCGGAGTCCTCGGCTGCGCCGTCCTGGTCGCAACACTCCCCCCGATCTCCGTCGTGGCCGGCCTGATCATGTTCGCAGCGGGACTTGCCGGCCGCGCTCTGATCCTCCGACATCGCGGGCGCAACGGTGCCGGATGAACCACGGTGGTCGCTAGATGCACGGTAGGCATCTGAGCCATTCCCCGACATCCCATTGCCCTGCCGTCTCCGGCAGTCCATTCAGGATGCACGCATAAGGGTCCGGCTTCCTTCTACAGGCCCATCTGGGAAGCGGTCTTTCATCGACGATGAGCGGCTTAGCCTGTGCTGGCCTGCTGCAGTTTCGCGTAGGCAAACTGCAGTGCATCCGCTCCGGCCAGTGACGTAAACATAGCCGCCAGCAACCGTGTTGGCCTTGGGGCCAGGACCAGTCCGAAGACGAAACCGGTCGCCGTCCACAGGCCCAGGCAGAACGGACAGGTGATCAGCTCACCGATAGCCTTGCGCGGACCTTGGCCCCGCACCTCTTCCGCCAGTTCCGCCTCTCCGCTGGTTCCCTTGAAGCGGGTGAAGGGCGCGCGGAGCGGACTGGTGACGGGGTCCTTCGCGATCAGCCGGGACAGCTTGTGCGAGGCCACAGCCAGCAGGGCGACGTCGCTCCAGGACGGATCCGGCAGCGGACGGTCCAAGCGCCATACGGCTGCACTCAGTCCCGCGGTCAGCGTCCCGTAAGCCCCCATCAGTGCAAGATAACTGCCAAGGGGCCGCTCCGCATCCCCCGCATAGGCGCGTTTTTCGCGGTGGGCAGCCGCAAGGAGTGCGGCCAGGCTGCCTCCACCGCCTTCGGATCCACGATGGGGAGGCTGGGACATCGCCTGGTTGACATTTTCGGATTCCATCTTGCGGCTCCCTCGTCCTGATGCTCGGGTGTGACGCGCGTGCTTATGGTCACCATACCGGCCGGGAGCCAACCGAGGGCCAACCTACTCCTTCACCCATGCCGGGAATCCCCTTCCAGGTCGCAACGAATTCCAGGCCGCAACGAAGAACGAATGCTCCCGGAGGTCGCGTCCACCGCTGCGGTCCCGGCCAGCACCGTCCCATATAAGTGAAACTTGCTTTTATCCCTGCATTTAACCGCTTTTCAGGCATTGCCCCTTCCGCGGATGATGGAAGGGCATCGTGAGTCAGGGCACACATCGCCAGGACGGCAGGAAGCCACGCGATGGACGGAAAACGGCAAGGAGTTAGCCTCATGACCACCAGCACCACCAGCCTCAACCCCCGGGTCATCACGCTCGGCACGGCCGGAGGCCCCCGCTGGTGGACGGGCGAGCACGCCGGCGAACGCGCCGGCATCGCGACCGCCGTCGTCGTCGGCTCCGCCGCTTACCTCGTGGACGCAGGCCACGGAGTCGGGCGGCAGCTGATGATGGCCGGCGTGCCCATCGGGTCCCTCAGGGGCATCTTCCTCACGCACCTGCACTCGGACCACACCATCGACCTGGCCTCATTGGCGATCTTCGGCATGTTCACCTTCGGTCCCGACCAGCATCCGATCCGGGTTCTGGGTCCCGGCGACCGGGGCGTGCTGCCTCCGGTGTCCCCGCGGGCAGCCACCGCGCCGCGGCCCGTCTTTGAGGACAGTCCGACGCCGGGGACAAAGTCAATGTTCGGACACCTGATGGCCGCCTACGCCACAGACATCAACGACCGGATCCTCGATTCACTGCGGCCCTCACCGTTCGACTACTTCTTCCCGGAGGACATCGAGGTCCCGGCCGCCAG
>DATIMB010000495.1:0-5049 GCA_035475875.1 Micrococcaceae bacterium | reverse complement strand
GGTCCCCATGTTGTGGTCGATGTAGATCACCAGCGTGAATTCGTCCCCGTCAGGGCCCCGTACGCCCACCAGGATGTTGTCACCGTCGTCGAGCACGTGGACCATTTCCACCGCGCGGTACGGACGCAGGTCCGCGAATTCGGTGAGCAATTCCTCCGCCTCGGCGGATTCGCTGCGCAGCACCCGGGCAATGCGCGCCCGTTCCAGCTCATCGGTGCTCAGCGCGTGGATCACGGCGAGCAGGACGAGGGTTTCCGGCAGTGGCGAGCCGAGGAGGGCCTGGAGGAAGCCCGCTCGGTCCGGCCCGGCGGAACCGCGGGCGGCCGTAAGCGTGGCGTGCCGGGGGCCCAGCACTGCCAGGATGGAGCTTGCCAGCTCAAGCAGCGGAAGCCGATGGTCGTAAGAAGCGGCTTCACTGATCGAATCGAGCAGGCTCAGGGTTGGTTCTTCGCGCTGCGACATGGTTACAGCCTAAGGAACAGAGTCCTTGGTTGTCCGGTCCGGCACGCCTGGCCCTGAATGGGCGGGCAGTAACAGGGCGCCGGAGGCCGGCGGCTGGATAGAATCGCCAGAGGTTGCCGCATTGCGCGGATCCGTCGGCCGCAATCGCTGCCGCCCATGGAGGAGGGGAATGCCTGAGTTATCCGTGCGTGGTTCCTGGCGGCCGGGACTGGCCCTGCTGGTGGCCGGCACGTTCTTCATGGAGAACCTGGACGGAACGGTCCTGACGACGGCGGTGCCCAGCATCGCGGCGGACTTCCGAACCGCTTCCTCCGGCGTCGGCATTACGATGACGGCCTACCTGGTGACGGTGGCGGTGTTCATTGCGCTCAGCGGCTGGCTGGCGGAGCGGTTCGGCGCCCGGCGGATTTTCTGCCTGGCAATCGCGACGTTCACGGTTGCTTCGCTGCTCTGCGCGCTGAGCCCGGACCTTACCCTGCTCACGCTCAGCCGCATCCTGCAGGGCCTGGGCGGGGCCATGATGGTGCCGGTGGGGTCGCTGGTAGTGCTGCGGGAAACGCCGAAGACAGATCTGCTGCGCGCCATCGCATACCTGACCTGGCCGGGGCTGGTGGCTCCGGTCCTGGCGCCGCTGGTGGGAGGCTTTTTCACGACCTATTTGTCCTGGCACTGGATCTTCCTGGTCAACATTCCGCTCGGCATCGTGGCCTTCGCGGTGGCTCTGCGCCTGGTGCACAACGGACCAGCGGGCGCGTTCCGCCCCCTGGATTGGCCCGGTATGGCCGCCACCACCGTTGGAATCGCCGGCGTCGTCATCGGCCTGGAGCTGATCAGCAGCAGTTCGACGGCGGTGCTCGCGGCGGCGGCGCTGGTTGCCGGAGCGTTGGCGCTGGCGGCGGCGGTGGCCTGGATGCGGCGCACAGCCGGACCCCTCTTCGACCTGGCCGTCTTCCGGGTGCGGACCTTCCGCGCGATGGCGACGGGCGGCTTTGCCTACCGCCTGACCGTGAGCTCGGTACCGTTCCTGCTGCCGCTGATGCTCCAGGACGGGTTCGGGTGGGGGCCGCTGGAGTCCGGGCTGATGGTGGCCGCGGTGTTCATCGGAAACCTCTGCGTCAAGCCGGCCACCACGCCGTTGATCCGCCGGTTCGGCTTCAGGACCATGCTGGTCTTTGCCGCTGCCGGCTCCGCGGTGACCTTCCTGCTGTGCGCGATGCTGACGGCCGCAACGCCGCAGCCGCTGATGTTCGCTCTGCTGGTCTGCAGCGGCGCGCTGCGCTCGATAGGTTTTTCCGCCTACAACTCTGTGCAGTATGCGGACATCGAGCCGGGGCAGTTGCCGTCCGCCAACTCGCTCTCCTCCACCCTCTCGCAGCTGGGCACCGGGATGGGAATCGCCGTCGCCGCGCTGAGCCTGCGCCTGCTGGGCGGCGGATCCGAGCGCGGCGGCGGGCAACTGCTGCCGTACCGCGGAGCCTTCGTAGTGATGGCAGTGCTGATGCTGCTCAGTGCCGCCGACAGCCTCCGGCTTCCGTCGGGGACCGCTGCCCACGTGAGCGGAACCCGCCCGGCCGCGACGAAGGCCGGCCAGGCCGCGGAATAGTTTTCCCCCACCTGAGGTTGTGGCCGCTATGACAACTCTCGGAATCATCGGTGCCGGGCACATCGGCAGTCAAATTGCCCGCAAGGCCGTGGAACTCGGATACGACGTGGTGATCAGCAACTCCCGGGGCCCGGAGACGCTCGCCGGCCTGGCCGCCGAGCTGGGTCCAAAGGCAAGGGCCGCCACCGCCGCGGAGGCAGCAGCAGCCGGGGACGCCGTCGTCGTCACCGTCCCCTTCAAAAGCTACCGGGACATCCCGGAGGAGCCCCTTGCCAATAAGGTCGTTCTCGACACCAACAACTACTACTGGGAGCGCGACGGGCACGTTCCGGAGCTGGACGACGGGGAGGCGACTGTCTCCGGACTGCTGCAGGCCCACCTTCCGGCGTCCAAGGTTGCCAAAGCGTTCAACCATATCCGCGCCGCAGACATCACAGCCGACGGCGCGCCTGCCGGAACTGCCAACAGGCGTGCCCTGGCCACTGCCAGCGACCATCCCGAAGCGAGCGATTTTGTCACCCGGCTGTACGACGAATTCGGCTTCGACACAGTCAACATCGGTCCGCTGTCCGAGAGCTGGCGGGTGGAGCGCGACCGCCCGGCATACGTGGTTCGGCAGAACGCCGAGGAGCTGAAGGCGAACCTGGCCCGTGCGCCGCGCACGATCTAGGATCAGCTATGGGCGAGAACGGTACACTCTTCGGCTGGTCATTCGGGGACAGGGAGCGCGAAGGGGAACAAGACTATCTTGACGGCCTCAAGCGGGACGCGCTGAAGAACGCGGTACAGGATGCCGCGGCCCGGGACGCCGAGGTCGTCCCCGGCTCGGAGGTCTTCACCATCCTCGGCGAAGGGCAGGCCCTGGCTTCCGTCGAGTCACCACAGGGCAGCCTGGTGGTCCGCTGCACCATCCACGTCACCGGTCCCGGCGCCGCGGAACTACGCGCCGAGGGACCCATCAACGGGTAGCGGGCTTCGATGACCCTCCGGCTCCTGCTGCTTGCCGACACCCATGTGCCCAAGCGGGCCAAGGCCCTCCCCGACCAGGTCTGGTCAGCCGTCGACACAGCGGATGTGGTGTTCCACGCCGGTGACTGGGTCGCTTCTGACCTGCTTGACCAGATGGAGGGACGCGCGCGGCGGCTGGTGGGGGTGTACGGCAATAACGACGGCGCAGACCTGCGGCTGCGCCTGCCGGAGATTGCACGCCTGGAGCTGGACGGCATCCGGTTCGCGATGATCCACGAAACCGGCGCCGCGGCAGGACGGGAGGCCCGCTGCCAGGCGAAGTTCCCGGACGCGGACGTGCTGGTGTTCGGACACAGCCACATTCCGTGGGACAGCACGGCGCCGTCCGGCCTGCGCCTGCTCAACCCGGGCTCGCCCACCGACCGGCGCCGGCAGCCGCACCGCACTTACATGAGAGCCGTCGTCGAGTCCGGAAAGCTGGACAGGGTGGAGCTGGTTGCGGTTTAGGCTTCCGCCTCCTCCCAGAGCGACTGCATCTCGGCCATCGCCCGCTCGGTGATGCGCAGCATCGTGTCCCGGGCTGCAGCCGGGTTGCCGCGCTGGATGGCGCTCGCCACGTCCACATGCATCTGCAGCGCCTCCTCGTGCGGGTACTCCGGCATCAGACCGTAGTTGGTCCGACCGGTCAGCACCTCCGCCACCAGGGAGTTGAGTTTGCCGAACATCTCGTTCCCGGAGCTGGACAGGATCAGACGGTGGAACTCAATGTCCAGCTTCAGGAACAGCGCGGCATCGCCGTCGCGCCCGGCTGCCCAGAGCTTGCCGGCGAGGCCCATCAGATCGCTGGCATCCTTGGACCCTGCCCGCAGCGCCGCCAGCCTGGCCGCCTCCGGCTCCACCGCGGCGCGCAGCTCAAACAATGAGCGCAGCTGCGCGATGCGGGCAGGGGATGCCAGCCGCCAGCGGATCAGCTGGGGGTCGTACAGGTTCCATTCCGTGGGCGGAAGGATCTGCACGCCGACCCGTCGGCGCGAGGAGACCATGCCCATCGAGGCCAGCACCCGCAGCGCCTCGCGGATGACCGAGCGGGAGACGCTGTACCGTTCCTCAAGCTCTTCTATCCGAACCACCGAGCCGGTGGGCAACTCCCCGGAACTGACGGCCAAGCCCAGCAGATCCACCACGCGGGCGTGCAGCCCAGGATGGGCGACCAAGGACGAGGCGTCGTCGTCGGTCGCGGCTGTGGGAGTGGACATGCGGATCAGCATATCGGTTTGGTAACCGCACTTGCATAAGTATGATCTTTCTCACTAGGGTCTTAGCTTATGGCAGATGTAAAGATGCATCGGGGCCGGCCGCGATGGTGCGGCCTTAGAACGGTCAGGCGAGCTGGTCCAGACAGGACCTGAACGAAAGACCAAAAGAGAAAATGGAGACACTGTGAAGCGACAGCCTCTTTTGCGGGCAGCCGGAATCACCGCGGCTGCCACCATCCTGGCGGTGGGAACCCTGACCGGTTGCGGTTCCTCCGGCGGGAATTCGGCCAGCGGCAACGGACCCAGCGTATTGCGGGTGACTTTGGCCAACCACGTCTGGACAGATACCATCAAGGCCGCCATTCCGGAATTTGAAAAAGCCAACAACGTCAAGGTGGAACTGACCCAGCTGGGCGAAGACCAGCTTTCGGACCAGTACAACGTCAAGCTGAACGCCGGTACGGACGAAATCGACGTGATGATGTACCGGCCTCTGCAGGAAGGCAAGACCTTCGCCAAGAACGGCTACCTGGCCGACCTGACGGACAAGGTCAAGGCGGATTCCAGCTGGGACTGGAGCGATTTCCAGGCCGGTCCGGTTTCCTCCACCAGCTATGAGGGCAAGGTGGTGGGCGTTCCGACCATCACCGAGCGCGAGGTGCTCTACTACCGCAAGGACCTGCTGGAGAAGGCAGGCCTTCCGGTCCCCACCACCATGGAGGAACTCCAGGCGGACGCGCAGAAGATCAAGGACGCCAA
>DATIMB010000494.1:0-1766 GCA_035475875.1 Micrococcaceae bacterium | reverse complement strand
CGGAGAAGTCCAGTGTTTTGCTGTCGGTGAGCCGTTGGACCCGTGACAGGTCGGACAGCGGGGCGGCGTAGACCCCGGTGTTGCTGCCGACAAAGTCGCGCCGGCCCGGTCCCATGTCCGATGCCAGGAAAAAGAGCCACTTGCCGTCGGCGGAGACGGTTCCGGCGGAAGCGTCCAGGGCGGACCGCCCGCCGAGGTTGGTCAGCCTGCTGGGTTCGCCGCCCTCGGTGCCCACGGAGTAGATGTCGGTGACGAGGTCTGCGTCTGCGCCAGGGTGCAGGCTGGCGCTGAACAGGATGCGGCCGCCGTCGGCGGTGAAGCGCGGCGACGCGTGGTCAGCATCACCATAGGTCAGCTGCCGGGCCGCCGGGACGGCTGAGAAACCCGGCGCGTCCCCGGCTGCGCCGCCAGAACCTACAGCGTCAGAGCCGGCTACGGCGCCAGAACCTGAAGCGTGGGAGCGGACTGCCGCGCCATTCCGCTGCGCACCGGCTGCAGCCTTCTTCGCCCGTCCCACCGGCGCAACTGCAGGTTCGGCACCCAGTGACGGAACGTCCACCAGGAAGATCTGCTGCCGCTTGTCCCCCGTGTAGCCCAGCCCGTTCATCCGGAACTTGTAGTCGGTGATCAGGCGTGCATCTTCCGCGCCGGCTCCGACGCCGTCGGTCGTGCCGTACCGGCCCTCTTCCGGTACACGCGAGGTGAAGGCGAGCTGCCGGGAATCCGGGGACCAATCGAAATCGGACACCCCCAGTTTCTGGTCTGTCACAGCCTGAGGTTCCCCGCCGGCCGCCTCCACAATGTGCAGCTGCGGCCGTCCTTCTGCTTCGGTCCTGAGGAACGCCAGCACCTGCCCGTCCGGGGAGAACCGGGGCGACGTATCGCGGAATCCACGGGTCATCCTCCGGGCCGGCCTGCCATCCAGCGGCACCTCCCAGAGCTGGCCGACGTAGCTGTCGCCGCCAAAGTCCGGCCTGGTCACCGCTACCACGGTGCGTGAACCGTCCGGATGGATCGTGGGGGCGGATACCGAATTGAGCAGCGGGAGGTGTTCGATTTTCACAGTGTGAGCCTAATACAGTGCGAGCCTAGAACTGCGCCGGCCGAAAACAGCGCGAGCTGCAGACGGGCCGAATGCCCTACGAGCCCAGACCCTGTCTCGGTCGCGCCTCAGCGGCGGCAATCGTTCGGAGGCTCTACCGCCGTCGCCCTCACTTTTCCCACCCCAGCCCGGCCATAGGATGGTCAGCATGTACCACTCCGCCGTGCAGGCCCTGTTGTGCCCAGTGTGTGCCGACTCATTCGACCTACCCGCTGCGGGTGCCGCCGCCCTGGTCTGCCGGTCGGGGCACAATTTCGACATCGCCAAGCAGGGCTATGTCAATCTGCTCACTGGAGCCGGAACGCGTTTTACCGCAGACACAGCACAGATGGTGGAGGCCCGCGCCGCGTTCCTGGCAGCGGGGCACTACCGTCCTCTTGCCGAGGCCCTGGCCGACATGGTGGCCGGACAGTTGTCCAATCACGCGACCGGGCCGCTGTCCCACCACGCGGCCGGACCGCTGACCGGGCAGTTGTCCGAAGGACAGCACCGGCCACCCTCGGCGGCAGAGGCCGCACGGCACCAGGATCTACTCGTCGATGCGGGGACGGGCACCGGCTACTATCTGGAGGAGATCCACCGGCGCGTGGATGTGACCTCGGTAGGCCTGGATATCTCCAAATATGCGCTCCGTCGGGCGGCCAGAACCAATCCGGAGACGGTA
>DATIMB010000493.1:0-8335 GCA_035475875.1 Micrococcaceae bacterium | reverse complement strand
TCCATTGCTGAACGCATGATCCGGGCTGCTGGGGAGGACCCGTCACCGGCGAATCCCTTGGTCTGGCCGCCCGGCAGGAATGTGGCCGCGGCTCCGAACCGGACATTGTCCTGCACATGCCGGCGCACCGCGTTCATGGCAGTGGCGGTGTCGGTTGTGGGCGGCAGGCTGAGGCTGAACCTTGCCCTCGCCACGGGTAGCAGCGTGTCCGAGGACAGGGCAATGCTGGGCACGTCCATTCCGATGAAGGACAGGGCTGCTTTGCTCCATAACCGGGATGTCAGGCTCCCGCTGCCCGCCAGCTGGACACCGGGCCGGACGCCGGCGTCCGCTCTGAATGGAGCCTCATCCAGCTCCGGTACCAGGCCCGAAGTGTCGTCTCCGGTTGGTTCAGGAGCAGCCAGCCCCTGCACCGCGACGTTGCCGTCGTCGTCATGGAAGGTGGCCATCAGCCGGGACAGCACGGTGAGGGCATCCAGTAGCGGGCCGCCGTAGGTCCCCGAGTGCAGGGCGTGATCCAGCACCTGCACCTCAATGGTTCCCAGAATGAGTCCGCGGAGGCTGGTGGTCAGGGCCGGGACGCCCACCTGCCAGTTGCCGGAGTCGGCGACCACCATCACGTCGGCGCGGAGCAACTGCGGATTGTCCCGGATCAGCTGCGGCAGGCTGGGAGAGCCCGCTTCCTCCTCCCCGTCGATGAACACCGTAATGCCCAACCCCAGGTCGTCGCCAAGGACCCGAAGGGCGGCGCGCACGGCGGAGAGGTGCAGCAGAACGCCGGCCTTGTTATCCGCCGCCCCCCTGCCCCACAACCGGCCTCCCCTTTCCACTGCCTTGAAGGGCGGGCTGTGCCACGGTGTAAGATCCCCGGCGGGCTGAACGTCGTAGTGCGCATAGAGCAGGATCGTTGGCCTGCCAGGGCGCGCCGGCAACCTGCCCACCACCGCGGGGGCCCCCGGCCCGCCGTCAGGGCGCGGAGCCTGCAGGATCACGACGTCGTTAATGCCCGTTCCGCGGAGCAGGGCGGCAACGTGGGCAGCAGCACGTTCCAGTTCGGCCCGGTCGAAGGCTTCCCAGGCCATTGCAGGGATCCCTACCAGGGTGGACAGTTCCGCCACCGCCGACGGAAAGTCCTGCTGCACGGCCTGGCGAAGCTTCCGGAGCCCGGACATCAGCCCGCGCCGTGGGTTTGGAGCCACATTTCCAGCACCGCCAGCTGCCATAAGACATTGCTGTCCATCGGCGTCCGGCGCTCGTTGGGGTCAGCGAGCAGGCCTTCGATGAAGTCGGACCGGAACAGTGCGCGCTGTTTGGCTTCGGGCGCGTGGAGGGCGTCTCGGACCATGCTGAGGAAGGGATCTTCGAGGTGCCGCAGGGCCGGGACGGGGAAGTAGCCCTTGGGGCGGTCGACCACATCGGCGGGCAGCAGACGGCGTCCGAGGGCCTTGAGGATGCCCTTGCCGCCGTTCGCAGCCTTTAGTGCCGGCGGGCACGCCGCGGCGAGCTCCACCAGTTCGTGGTCCAGGAACGGCACGCGGGCTTCAAGGCCCCACGCCATGGACATGTTGTCCAGGCGCTTCACAGGGTCGTCCACCATCAGCAGGTGGGTGTCCAGCCGCAGCACCGCGTCCAGGGCTGTCTCCGCTCCCGGGCAGGCAAGGTGCGCGGAGAGGACAGCACGGCTGACGTCGGTTGCGGACACCCACTCGGGCTCCAGGAGGTGGGAAAGCTCCTCGTGGCCGGGGTCGACGAAGGACGCGGTGAAGGTTTCGAGCGCCGACGTCCGCGGCGCCGAGGCCAGCGGCTGATGGTAGCCGTAGCCGGCAAAGACCTCGTCAGCGCCTTGGCCGCATTGGACCACTTTAAGGTGCTGGGACACGCTTTGCGCGAGCAGGTAAAAAGCGGTCACATCGTGGCTGGCCATCGGTTCGGACATCGCCTTGACGGCGTCCGGGATGGCGGGGGCAAAGTCCGCTGTGCTGACGTGCAGCCGTTCGTGGCGTGTCCCGAACGTTCTGGACACCAGGTCCGAGTACTCGAACTCGTTGCCGGAATCCCCGCCCGCGGCATCGAAGCCGATGCTGAACGTGGACAACTCCTGCTGGCCCTCTTCGGCCAGCAGCGCCACCAGAAGGCTCGAATCCAGTCCCCCGGACAGAAGGACCCCTACCGGCACATCCGCCACCATGCGCCGTCGTACCGCCGTCCGCAGGGCCTGCGCCACCGCGTCCTGCCAGTCCCCGGCAGACCAGTCCGAATACTTCTCCTGCCGGATATAGGCGGGTTGCCAGTACCGGCGGTCACGCCAGCTGCCGTCCGCCCGGACCGTCCGGATGGTGGCCGCGGGAAGCTTTTCCACGCCCGTGAGAATGGTGCGCGGGGCAGGGACGATCGAATGCCAGCTCAGGTAATGGTGCAGGGCCACGTCGTCGACGGCGGTGTCCACCCCTCCGGCGGCCAGGAGCGCCGGCAGGGTGGAAGCGAAGCGCATCCGCCCTGGCAGGTTCGTGATGTACAGCGGCTTGATGCCCAAGCGGTCCCGGACCAGGAGGACCTCATCCCGGCGCGTGTCGGCGATGGCGATGGCAAACATCCCCGCCAGGTGATGGACGAAGTCCTGGCCCCATTTCCGGTAGGCCTTGAGAATGACCTCGGTGTCGTTGCTTGTACGGAAGGTGAAGTCCGGCTCGAGTTGGCGGCGCAGTTCCTTGTAGTTGTAGATGCAGCCGTTGAAGGTGATGGCGACGTCGTCGTCCAGCATCGGCTGGGCACCGGCCTCGGAAAGGTCAATGATGCTCAGCCGCTGATGCCCCAGCACAACCCAGCCGGCGTCCCACGTGCCGCGGCCATCCGGACCACGGGCGGCCATGGCGCTCATCATGGCCAGCACCGGTTCCCGGGAAGCGCGTCTGCCGTTAAAGGCGATTTCCCCCGCGATTCCGCACATAGTGTTGCCCCCTTTCCGTTCCGGCTACTGCCGTGGGTGTGGTTCTTCCCTGACCACCCGAATGGTTTTGAAGGACGGGTCGGCCGGATCGGGCAGGACCATCCCTGCCTCCACCCCGCTTCTGAGGTAGTCAATCGCGGCCTGGTTGATCCGTTCGCCGGGCAGCAGCAACGGGACACCCGGCGGGTAGGGGGTGGCCATTTCCGCGGCGATGCGGCCGGGCGCCTCTTCAACGGCTATATTTTCCACGGGTCCGAAGAAGGCATCGCGGGGCAGCATCACGGTTTCGAGGCAGAGGTCCTTCTCGCTGGGAATCAAGACCGCCGAAGGCCTAGGAAGGCCGGGCGCTGCTGCGGCGAGGTCGCGCAGCCCCGCCAGAAGACGCTCCGCGGTATCCCGGTCATCCGAAACCGAGACGACAGCCTCAATGCGCCGATGGTCGTTGGTGCCCATATCCAGGCGGCAGTTCTCCCGCAGCCAGTCAGTCGCCTGGTAGCCGCTGATACCGAGCTGGGACACATCGATGAGTATGTGCAGGATGTCCAGGTCGTGGGAAGCGCCGGCGTGGACCAGTTCGTCCTCCAGAACGTGCATGCCGGTGATCGTTTCGATGTCACCCCGCAGTCCCCGCGCCAGCTCCAGCGCCTTCCCGATCATGGCTTTGCCGTCCTGCACCATCTGCCGCCGCCATCCGTCCATGGCCGCATAGATCAGCACATTGGCGCTGGTGGTCGAGAGGACGTCCGCGCACTGGTTCAGGCGGACGGCTTCCACCAGGCCCCCCTGCAGATGAAAAATGGAACCCTGTTCAAAGCCCAGTCCCATCTTGTGCACGCTCACCACGCAAACGTCGGCCCCCGCCGACATTGCCCAGGTGGGCGTGTCCGGGTGGAAGGGCAGATGCGCCCCCCAGGCCTCGTCCACGATCAGTGGTTTCCCTCGTTTGTGGCAGATTTCGACGATGGCTTCAAGATCGGCACAGGTCCCGTAGGGGCTGGGGCTGACAATCAGGGCGGCAGATGCATCGGGGTAACGCTGCCACATCTCCTCCACCGTTTCCGGAGCCGGTGGGTGTGAGAGTTTCAGATCGTCGTCCCAGCGCGGCTTGATCCACCGCGGCTGCAGCCCCGAGAGCAGCAGCCCGGACACCACGGACTTGTGCGCATCCCGGCTGATCAGCAGTTCACCCTGGCCGCGGGTGACGGCAAGAATGGCTGCCTTGACGGACAGAGAGCTGCCACAGGTGGAGAAGAAGGCCTGGTCCGCCCCCACCGCCTCCGCCATCAGGGACTCCGCATTCTTCAGATAGCCATTGGAGGATTTGCGGTCATCCAGGCCAGAGGAGGCCACGACGTCGGACGCGAAGCTCTGCTCCCCCAGCACGTCCAGCACCCGAGGGTCCACGCCGCGGCCCTGCCGGTGGGCCGGCGGAGTGAAACCATACCGCCCCAGTTTCTGGTGTTCGGCCAGTGCTTCCAGCACAGGCGCTTCATTCTGGTCCATTTGCCCTCCGGAAGTATCGGTTGAGGATTCAGGGGATTCGGGAGCCAGCGGTTGGACGCTCCTGCCACCTTTCGGCGGCGCTCAACCGCGCGTCCATGTCGATCTGGCCCTGATTACGGGTGGACGGAAGCGGTGGTTGAGCCTGGAAGGAACAAAACGGATAAGACCAGCCACAGTTGCTCCAAGATAAGTACCGCCGGCTGACTGCGTAACCTTGTCCAGTCATCGAATACTAAGCCTACTTACTTCTGGTAGGCAAGGCCCCGGCGGGACTCATGAACAGCGCTCGCGAAAGGATGTGGTGCTTCATCTGCGAAATGGCCGGGCGACGCTGGCCCGGCCCCAGGTACCAGCCCTGGCTGCGCTGGGAGGGGTCAGCTGCGGCTGATCTCCGAGACTATCGGCAAAGGTGTGGCTTGCAACCGCCGGGACAGCAATTTTGCCCGCGCCGCCTCAACAAACCCCCGGAACAGTCCGAAATCTTCCGGGAGTTCTTCCGGGTGCCACTGAATTCCCAAAGTAAAGGTACTCGCCGGATATTCAATGGCTTCCACCACCTGGTCTTCGCTCCAAGCAGTGGCGATCAGGCCATCGCCAAGCTTGTCCACGGCCTGATGATGTGCCACCGGAACTGTCTGCGTTCCCGGACCGAGCAGGCGAGCGAGCTGGGACTCCGGGCGGAGCTCTACGGGGATCAGGTTGAACTGGTGGCCACCCAATTGGTAGTGCCCGCTACCGATGACATCCGGTAGGTGCTGGTGAAGGCTGCCGCCCAAGGTCACGTTCAGCAGCTGCTCGCCCCGGCAGATGCACAGCAGGGGTACATCCTGCCGGATGGCTTCGCGGATCACGGCCTGTTCCCAGGCGTCGCGTCCGCACCGAGGTTCATCGGTCCTTTCGTGGGGCTCTTGGCCGTACAGGGCCGGGTCAACGTCCCAACCGCCGGGGATGACCAGGCCGTCCAGCCTGCTGACCAGGAGTTCAATGACGCCGGGGACGACCGGCTGGGGCGGCAGAAGGACAGGGATACCGCCAGCGGTCGTGATTGGCACAAGGTAGGACTCCGGCAAAAAGGACGCGTTCACCGTGCCACAACCGGACGTGTCTATCTGCTCAAGGTAAGTGGCGAGCCCGATGACAGGTCTGATCGCGCCGTCGGTTGTTTCCATGCGAGTCCTTCCGGATAATTTTCGGCTCCCATCTTACGCTTGGGAATCACGCTCGCCCCAGAGAGCGCGCCTCTGTGACTCCTGTCCCATCCGGAATACGGGCACTGACTTTCCGGTTTGCGATATCAGTAGGCAAACCCCTTCGAAAGGAACCCGCGCATGCTGTTTTCCCCTCTCACCCTCGGTGAACTTGAACTGCCCAACCGGATTGTCATGGCGCCCCTGACCCGCCTGCGTTCCGGCGCGGACGGCGTCCCGGGACCCCTCGTCGTCGAGCATTACCGCCAGCGCGCCTCGCTGGGGCTGATTGTCAGCGAGGGGACCTACCCGACCCAGGCAGGCCGCTCCTACCCCGGCCAGCCCGGCATCGTCAGCGAGGAACAAATCGCCGGCTGGAAAAAGGTCACCGCTGCCGTCCACGCCGAAGGCGGCCGGATGTTCGCACAGATCATGCACGGCGGCCGGGTCTCGCACCCGGACATCACCGGTGGCGAGACCATCGTGGGGCCGAGCGCGGTAGCCATCGACGGTGAGGTCCGTACCCCCTCAGGCAAGCAGCCGTATCCGTTGCCGCGGGCCCTCACCACCGATGAGCTGCCGATAGTGATCCAGCAGATCGTCACCGCCTCGCTGAACGCCATCGAAGCCGGGTTTGACGGGGTGGAGCTGCACTCGGCCAACGGCTACCTGCTGCACGAATTCCTGGCTCCGAACTCGAATATCCGCACGGACAGCTACGGCGGCTCGCCGGAGAACCGCGCACGCTTTGTGATCGAGACCGTCAACGCGGTGGTGGCAGCGCTTGGCGCCAACCGTGTGGGAATCCGCATTTCGCCCGAGCACAACGTGCAGGGCATCGCTGAAACCGATGGGGCAGATCTGCGCGCCACCTATGAAGTCTTGGTCGATAGCATCGCCCCGCTCAACCTCGCCTACCTCAGCATCCTGCACCACGAGCCCAGCGGCGATCTCGTGCAGGACCTGCGGACCCGCTTTGGCGGCGCCTTCCTCGTCAACACCGGCTTTGGCGTGATGACCACCAGGGATGAGGCACTGGGCCTGGTCACTGCGGGGCACGCTGACGCGGTAGTGGTCGGTCGCCCGGCCATCGCCAACCCCGACCTTGCCCGGCGCTGGAGGGAAAGCCTGCCGCTGAACGTACCGGATGCCGCCACGTTCTACGCCGACGGCGCCCAGGGCTACACGGACTACCCCACCTACCAGGGCTAGGTCTGTTGACCGGCGACGACGGCACCCGGGTGGATGCCGCCGTCGCCGGCTGACGTTGAGGCCGGCAACGCTGCTACCTGCTCCAGGTGGGCCGCTGTCCCGTTCGTAGGAGCTCGACAGCGGTGGCGAGACGCCACATCATCTGCGCCTCTGCCCGACTATCACTACCCTGCCCGCGGCGCCTGTGCGCCAACCAGCGCTCGATAAGGCTGATCTCAATCCGGTACTCCCCCAGCTCCCTGCACAACTGGCAGGCCAGCCAGGTAATCGAGGGGATGGGTGGCCGAAGGATATCCTCCAGGCGCCCAGCCTCCGTGGCCTCAGCTACTCGGGCAACGACATCCGATTCGGCAGCCGTTACGCATTCCAGGGCCAGGCCCAGGGCTTCATGGAGTTCACCCCGTTCCCGCAGGGCCGCAACCGACGCAATCTGCTCCATATAGTCGAAGCTCCAGACCCTTGTGCCGGGGATTCCTGAATTTTTCCCGTCCGGACCGGAACCGGTTCCTGCCTTTTCCGCGGATCCCCGCACGACTGACTTCCGTTGTCGCGCTGAGCGAAATTTGTGCGCGCTCGGAGTGCTTTTTCCTATCCTGCCTAGGCCAAGAGCCAATTGTGAATTCTGCTCTGGATTCATCATCCACATCTCATCCCTGCGGATCCCCAAAGCGGTTTCCAACGGTTTTTGCAACGGCCGGGCGCCATAGACACTAAGCTAGCTTACTTCTTTCAATGGTCCAGTCAAACGCGCGCGGCCTCCAGCTGACTGTGGAACACCAGCATCAGTCCACTCCACAACCGGCGCCTTAAGTTGTCCTCAGAGACACCGCTGGAAATCTATCTATAAGTTGGGTGCCGTCATTGCCACAACGTAGGGTACGATCGGCTCATGGGAATAGTAATCACACTTATCATTGTCGGAATCGTCCTCCTTATTCTGGGTATTGCAGTAAAGGCTGCAATGTTCCTGCTCTGGCTGGGAATTATCCTGCTCATTGTGGGCGCCATCATGTGGATTTTGCGGTTTGTACGCAACCGTGCGTAACGCAGGATAGGCATCACAGGCGGGAAAGCGCGGGACCGGTGCACACGCACCGGTCCCGCGCTTTCAGCCGTGCTGCTGGTCCCTCATACCAACCCTTCCCGCGGCTCGTCGTCAATGGCTTCCAAAACTGTGCGGGTGAATTCGGCCGTTGAGGCCGTGCCGCCTACGTCCCGGGTTCCCGAGCCGTTACGCAGCGCGGCCTCGAAGGCCGACTGCAAGTGCCGCGCCGCGGCAGGATGGCCCAAGTGGTCCAGCATCATGGCGCCGGACCAGATCTGCCCTACCGGATTGGCAACTCCCTTCCCGGCGATGTCCGGCGCTGAACCGTGCACCGGCTCAAAGAGGGAGGGAAAGCGCCGTTCCGGGTTGAGGTTGGCACTGGGCGCCAACCCGATGGAACCGGTGACGGCGCTGCCCAGGTCCGAAAGGATGTCGCCAAAC
>DATIMB010000492.1:0-4385 GCA_035475875.1 Micrococcaceae bacterium | reverse complement strand
CGCGCCACGGCATCCGGCGAGAGGGTGGCGGACCTGCTGGATGCCGAAACCGATCTACCGGAGGCTCCGGACGCCCGGACCCTGAACCATCCCTCCCCCGACATCGTCTTTGACCGCGTGTCAGCGGGCCACGGCGAGGGGGAGGTGCTGCACGGGATCAGCCTGGCCATTCCTGCCGGCGAGCATCTGGCCCTGCTGGGGCCCTCTGGAGCCGGAAAGTCGACGCTGGCATCGTTGGTGCTGCGGATGATCGATCCGACAACCGGGACTGTCAAGGTCGGCGGCGAGGACCTGCGGGACCTCACCATCGCCTCAGTGCGCTCCCAGGTTTCCATCCTGCTCCAGGATTCGGTGCTCTTCGGCGTCAGTGTGCGGGAGAACATCCGGTTTGGCCGGCTGGACGCCTCGGACCGGGAGATCGAGGAGGTGGCGGTCCTGGCCAATGCGGACCGCTTCATCCGCCGGCTGCCCGATGGCTACGAAACGGTCCTGGGCGATGCCGCGAACAACCTCTCCGGTGGCCAGCGCCAGCGGCTGGCCATCGCCCGTGCCATGTTGCGGCACGCACCGGTGGTGATCCTCGACGAGGCCACCGCGGGACTTGACCCGCCCTCCCGGGACAGCGTCCTTGACGCCTTGGAAACCCTTACCCGGGGCCGGACCTCTATCACCATCACGCATGAGGTCAACTCGGCCCGTCGCTGCGACCGCGTGGTCTGGCTCGACGACGGCCGGATTGTGGAGCAGGGCAGCCCGGCGGAACTGCTGTCCGATGCCGGATCGCGGTTCGCCCAGTGGACACAGCGGCAGCACAATGCGGCTCCGGCGGGCGCAGACGCCGATACGCAGGTGCCCGCGGCGGGCTCCCGGGGTGCACACAGTCCCGCCGTTTCGTCAGGACTGCGATGAGTGGGCCATCGGGGCTGGGCCGCAGTGCAGACCTGGCCCTGGCGGAGCGGGACCGGGGCATCCCCGCGCTGGCCTGCCTGCTCGACGACGACGGCCTTTCGGCGCTGCTGGGCGAAGCCGTCCGCGTCACCCGGATCCGGTACAAGCCCGGGACCTCCGTGCTGGCGGCCTTCATCCGGAGCGACGGCGGACCGGGCCAGCATGGCTGGGCAACGGCGCGGGGTGCGGGCTACGGGCGGAAGCTGTACGACCGGGACCGGGATTCGGCACGGACCGACGCGGGTACCAGACTACTACCGCTCGGTCCCGGGACCCCGGAGACGGTGGTTGCCGTGGGCGGAGTGGAGGACGACTGGCGGCTGCGCAGGGCCCTGTCCTGGCTGCGGCGGCACGGCCTTGAGCAACTGCGCGCCGCGAACTGCCCGCCCTCGGAGGTCAGGGTGCTGAGGTACAAACCGGAACGCCGCCTGGTGACCGAGATTCCTTCGGCGTCCGGTCCGATTATCGTCAAGACCGCCGCCCGCCCCTGGCCACCCGGGCTGGAACCTGCCGTACGTGCACGGCTGGCCGCCCTGGGTGTGCCGCTGCTGCCCGAACTGGCCAATGAGAGCTGCGCCAGGCACGGTATCAGCGCCTCGCCGCGGTGGGGAGACGGCGACCTTGGCGACGGTGCTGGCAGCGAGGCCGACGACGGCGGCGCGGCTGGGACCGCCTCGTATCGGGCCGGGGCTGCGCTGGCGGCCCTGCACCAGGTTCGGCTCCCGCCGTCGCCCCCGCAACGGCCCGCAGTCCCTGTGGCCACTGGCCTCATCGACGATGGGGCGTTCGCACGGCAACTGTCGGCCGTCGAGGCCATGGTGGCTGCAGTGTTTCCCGAGCTGGAAGGGTTGGCCATGCGGGTCCGGACCACGCTGCTGGAACGGCTCGGCATGGGGGGCGGGCAGCCGCCCGTGCTGGCGCACGGGGACTTTTCCCCGGACCAGGTGCTGGTGGCAGGCGAAGGAATCCGCTTCATCGACTTCGACCGGATGACCCTCGCCGAACCGGAGGCAGATATCGGTTCCTTCGCCGCCGCGGAACAGATCATGGCCAGGACCCGGGGTGCCGCCGGGGACGGATGCAGCAGAACCAGGCACCTGACGGCGGGCTACCAGAATGCCAGCGGCAGCGTCTCACCGGGCCGGGTGGAGCTGTGGGCCGCCTGCCGTATGTTCAGCAGCTGCATTGAGCCGTTCCGTGACCGGCGGCCGGACTGGCCCGAGGACATGGGCTGGCAGCTGGAACGGGCCATGGAGCTGGCGGCATGAGTTGGCAACCGCCTGTTCCATCCGCGGCACGCGAGGGCTCGGGACAACAGACGCACGTCGTGCGGGCCTGGCCGGACAAGTCCGCCGGCGACTACATCCTTGAAATCGCCACCCCGGGACGCCAGGGGGTGCGGGCCGGGCTGTTCCGCCAGGGCAATCTGCAGACGCTGGAGCCGGACGCGGACCTGCGGCTGCCGGCCCTGGCCACAGCAGCCCTGCACGGGGACGTCGTGGTGCACCGGGCCGGCAAGCGCGCTGTGGTCAGGAAGGCCGGCCACGCTGGGGACGGACAATATATTAAGGTCTTCCGGCCAAACCACACTGCTGATGCTGCCGACCGTCATCTGACGCTGTCCCGGTACCTCTCCGGGGGCGGCTTCCTAACGCCCACGCTCCTTTCCAGCAACGGCGGGGCCCTGACGTTCACCGCGGTGCCCGGGAAGTCGCTCTTTGCCTGGGGACAGGATCCGTCCCTGACAGACCGGCAGTTTGGAAGCCTCTGGGAACAGTGGTCGGCCGCCTGGATTGGCCAGTATTCCGGCTGGGTCCGGACCGCGTCCACCGGCCTGCCCAACCGGCCGGCCGCCGTCGAACTGGAGAACCTGCGCCGCATTGCGGACCTTTGGCTGCTGCACAGCTGCGGCATTCCGGCCGCCAGCCGTCAACGGAAGGCGCTGGCGCAGCGCCTGGATCAGGTGGCGGCCGTGCTGCTGGCCGGCGAGCCTGACCCGCCCCGCTGGTCGCACGGGGACCTGCATGACAAGCAGATCCTGGCCGTCGCGCCAGGAGCGCCCCTTGGCCTGATCGATTTTGACGAAGCCAGTGAAGCCGAGCCGGCGCTGGACCTGGCCAACCTGTCCGTCCATCTGGAACTCCGCCTGCAGCAGGGCCGGCTGACCGCGCAGCGGTTCAATTCCGCCCGCCGGCAGGTGGCAGCAGCGGCGGAGGGACTGCAGGTAACACCGGCCCGCTTCCAGGCCTACGCGGCGGCCACCCGCCTCCGCCTGGGCTGTCTGTACGCTTTCCGCCCCCCGTGGGCGCACCTGGCGGGACTTTTCATGACCGGACGTTCCATGGCTGGAACAACCCGGCCGGACGGTCTCCGCCGGCCCCTTCCCGATGCTTCCCCTTCAGGACAGGAAAGATCATGAGCTCCGTTATCCCCAACAGGCCCAGGATTGCCGTTATCGGCACCGGATACCTTGGCACGACCCAGGCCGTCTGCCTGGCGGCCCTTGGTTTCGCCGTGACGGCAATGGACGTGGACCAGGACAAAATCAGCTCACTACGCAGCGGCCTCCTGCCGTTCTATGAGCCGGGCCTGCCGGAATTGCTGCAGGAGACGCTGCGGACCGGCCGGCTCCAGTTCAGCACCGAGTTCGAGCGCAGCGCCGACGCCGATGTGATCTTCCTGTGCGTCGGAACCCCACAGTCCGCTGACTCGTCCGCTGCAGACCTGCACTTTCTGGACGCGGCCATAGCGGAAATCGCCCCACATCTGGCGCATAAATGCCTGGTGGTGGGCAAATCCACCGTCCCAATCGGCACGGCGAACCGTCTGCGGACCCTTCTGCAATCGGCCGCGCCGGCAGGCCCACTGGTTGAGCTGGCCTGGAACCCGGAGTTCCTGCGAGAGGGGCATGCCATCGCGGACACCCTGCGGCCGGACCGACTGGTCTTCGGCGTCACCAGTGAATGGTCCCTCAGGGTGCTGCGGGGCTGCTTTGCCCAGCCCATCGCCGCCGGCACTCCGGTCATTGCCACCGATCTGGCCACGGCTGAGCTGGTGAAGGCCGCCGCCAACTCCTTCCTGGCCACCAAAATTTCCTATATCAACGCCATGGCGGAAGTGTGCGAGGCAACCGGCGCGGACGTCAACCTGCTGGCCGAGGCCCTGTCCTATGACAGCCGGATCGGCGGCGGTTTCCTCAAGCCGGGCTTGGGCTTCGGAGGAGGGTGCCTGCCTAAGGACATCCGGGCCTTTGCCCACCGCGCCGCCGAACTCGGGGTCGGACATGCCGTGGTCTTCCTCCGGGAGGTGGACGCGATCAATCAGCGCCGGCGCCAGCGCACGGTCGATCTGATCACGGAAATGGCCTGCGGCGATCTGCAGGAAGTCAAGATCGCCGTCCTGGGTGCCGCCTTCAAGCCGGACTCGGACGACATCCG
>DATIMB010000491.1:0-2756 GCA_035475875.1 Micrococcaceae bacterium | reverse complement strand
GCCATCCGCCGGCCCCAGGCATCGTCCACCGTGATGACCGCATGCCGCGCCCGCTCGGGAGTGAACAGTCCCGCCTTGGTGGCGAAGTACTCCTCCATGGTGCCGTGCAGGTCCAGGTGGTCCTGGGTCAGGTTGGTGAATCCGGCAACGTCAAAAACCAGCCCGTCCACCCGTCCATAGGCGAGGGCGTGCGAGGAGACCTCCATGGATGCGGCCTGCAGCCCGCGTTCGCGCATCAGCGCCAGCAGGGCATGCACGTCGGTCGATTCGGGCGTGGTCAATTGGCTGGGGATGGCGGTGTCACCGGCCAGGATCTCGATGGTGCCGATCAGTCCGGTGCTCCGGCCCAGCGCCTGCAGGAGCGAATTGATGAAGTAGGTGGTGGTGGTCTTGCCGTTGGTTCCGGTGACGGCGAACAGCGGCATGCCCACCGCGGTCTGCTCCGGGCTGCCGTAGATGAAACCGGCGACGGCGCCGGCCACCTTCCGCGGCGCTTCCACGATCAGCAGCGGCACGCCCGGACCGCCGGCACCGCCGGCGCGGGCTGCACCGCCGGGCGCACCCAGCCGGCGGCCGCCGTCGTCGTCAGTCAGCACCGCAACCGCGCCGGCCGCCACCGCCTGCTCTGCGAACTCCGCTCCGTGCCGCTGCGACCCGGGCAGCGCCAGGTACAGATCGCCGGGCTGGATAGCGCGGGAGTTCAGGCTGATCCCGGTGACCGCAATGTCCGGGTAGGCATCGTTGGGAAGACCGATGAAGGCCGCAATGTCGGCCAGCCTGACCGGCCGGACGTGGTCGGGGCGCAGCGGGGCCCGGGAACCGCCGTGTGGCGGCTGAAGTTCAGACACGATGTGGCTCCGGAATTCTCAGTACATCTGGGCGAGTGCCACAGAGGGCGTGGTGGACGGCGGCACGTTGTAGGTGTGCAGGACCTGCCCCATCACGGAGTTGAAGACGGGAGCCTGGGAAATACCGTAGATATTGCCCTGCGGCCGCTGCACCGTGACCAGCACAACGTACTGCGGGTCCTCCATCGGGGCCATGCCCACAAAGGACGCGGTGTAGCCGCTGAAGCCGGTCCCGTCGTCCTTGGGCGCCTCGGCCGTGCCCGTCTTACCGCCGACGCGGTAGCCGGGGACCTTGACGTCCTTTGCATCCGCCGCTGTCACCACGCTTTCCAGAATATCCTTTACCTGCTGTGCGGTTTGCGGCGTGACCACCTCGCTGCCCGGTTGCTGGGCCACCTTGTGGTCTGTGCCGTCCGGGTCAACATAGGAATCGATCAGTTGCGGCTTGAGCCGGACGCCGTTGTTGGCGATGGTCTGGTAGATCATCGCCGTCTGCAGCGGTGTCTGCGAGACGCCCTGGCCGAAGAGCACGGTGTATTCCTGCCGGCCGTCCCACTGGTCGGGCTGGGCCAGGATGCCCGAGTTCTCGCCCGGGAGCGGGATGCCGGTCTTCTGGCCGATGCCGAAGTTGTGCAGGTAGTCGTAGCGCTGCTGCCGGGACAGCTGCTCGCCCACCATCACGGTTCCGGTGTTCATCGAGTCGCCGATGATGCCGGCAAAGGTGCGCTGCTGGTAGCCGTGCGTGAACGCGTCCTGGAAGGTCTGCCCGTTGACGGTGTAGGTGGGCGGCACCAGCACGTGCGAGAGCGGACTGATCTTGCCCTCCTGGATGGCCCCGGCGGCAGTGACCGTCTTCTCCGTGGACCCGGGCTCGATGGCGCCGGTGACCGAGCGGGCGCCGCGGTCACCTGCGGGCGTGGCGCCCGGATCGTTGGGGTCCACGGTGGTGTCCTCGGCCATGGCGATGATCCTGCCGGTTTTGACGCCGACGACGACGATGTTGCCCCACTGCGCGTTGAACTTCTTGACCTGGTTGGAGATCGCCTGCTGCGCGTAGTACTGGATGTCGCTGTTGATGGTCAGCTTCACGGATTCACCGTTGACCGCCGGCTTCACCTCATCCGGGGCAGTGGGGATGACGATGCCATTGGCCCCGCGCTGGTAGGTGCGGCTGCCGTCGGTGCCCTTGAGCTTGGAGTCCATCGTCTGCTCGATCCCGGCCAGGGCCTGGCCGTCGGATCCCAGGAAGCCCACGATGCTTCCGCCCACGGCGCCCATCGGGTAGGTGCGCTGGCTGGTCGGCTGGGCGTAGATCCCGGGCAGGCCCAGATCCATCACCTTGGACTCCACCGTCGGGGTAACGCCCTTGGCCACGTAGGCGAAATCGCCGTCGCCGGTCACCGACTTGCGGACGTCCGCCTCGTTCAGGCCCAGCACGCCCGCCAGTTCGCGGATGCCCTGATCCCGGGTGACCTCCTCCAGTTTGTTGGTGGAGTCATTCTTGCGCATGAAGGTGTCCGCGGCCGTGTTGTTCTTGGGCGAGGCCGTGATGTCATAGCGGATGATGCTTTGCGCCAGCACCTTGCCGTTGGCATCCAGGATCTCCCCACGGGTGGCCGGCAGCGCCTGCACAACCGTCCGCTGGTTTACCGCGGCCTGCGCCAAGCCGCCCACGTCCAGGCCCTGGACGAAGAACAGCTTGCCGGTGATGATCATCAGCAGGGCCAGCAGGAACGCCAGCGCCCAGCGCAGCCGGCGTCCGGCGGCCTTGCCGCTGCCTGGCCCAGCGGTGCCGGGCACCTTGGTGGATTTCCGGCCGCTGCCGATGTTTCGTGCCAATGCTGTTCCTCGCTAGGTAGAAGGGCTATCCGTTCTTCTGCTTGGGTGCCGGAATGGTGCCTCCGTGAA
>DATIMB010000490.1:0-1503 GCA_035475875.1 Micrococcaceae bacterium | reverse complement strand
CGCAGGGTCGAAACCAACAGGAAGGCATGACGTGGCGAAGGAAACACCGGGAGCCCCGGTCGGACCGCGGACTTCGGTGAAGGCGCCGCTGATTTTCTCCCTGCTGATGGGTATCATCGCCAGCGTCGTGACCGTCGTGGTATCCACCGGCGGCTCGGACAAGGCCCCCCGCTGGGACCTGGGCGCCATCGCCTTCGGCATCGCGTTCATCGTCACCCTGGTCGTCGCCGCCATGCTGTCCATGAGCTACAAGGAAAATGCGGAGCATCTGGGTAAGGGCTCGGGCATCAACCTCAGTTCCTCGCACCGGCATAAGGATGCAGCGCCGAAGAGGAACGACGACGGCGGCCACCCTTCCGCCTGACCGGCACGGCCCGCGGGTCTCTGTTCGGCCGCAGGTGGCCTCCTTCCGGCTCGGCTGGTCAGTTCGTGCGAAGGGCGTCCAGCGTGCGGTGGATCCGGGCAAAGATTTCCGCGTCCACGCTGATCCCGGCGCGCATCAGCGCCAGCACCGCCGCTCCAGCCACCCCGTCGGACACCCGGATCGGCTTCCCGCCTGCCCCGGCCTCCGGTAAGGATTCCTCCACCCGCTCCGCCAGGGCGGAGCCGTGCCGCAGAATGCTGCCACCGAGCACCACCGGACCTGCAACGGAAGTGTCACGGACGGCACCGAGGGTATGCGCCAGCTCCTGACCCGCCTCGGCCAGAATCGTGCGCGCAGGCCCGTCGCCGTCGTCGGATGCCTGGAAAGCCAGGGGCGCAAAGCGGGACAGCTGCACCGGGCGCAGCGCATACAGCTCGTGGATCAGCTGCTGCAGGGCGGCCGGCCGGCCGTGGTCACCGGCCGTGGCGCTGGCCCGGATCCCGAGGGTCTGCAGCAGTGCGGGCGTTAGCGCGGTCCGCGGCCCCCTGCCGTCCAAGGCGGCCGCCACGGCCCTGACCACCCGGTGCCCGATCCAGTAGCCGGACCCGCTGTCGCCGAGCAGCCAGCCCATGCCGTCACCGACCGCGTCCAGCCGTCCCGACATGATGCGGGCCGCTACGGCCCCCGTTCCGGCCACCAGGGCATATCCATCCAGTTGAAAGGTGCCGGAGAAAAAGACGGCCAAAAGATCAGACTCGATCACCAGTCCACCGGCCAGACCTGCGCCGGCCAACCGTTTCCGGAACGGTTCCGGATCGGTCTGGGTGGACGCGCCGGCCATCGCCACCAGGGCCGAGGCCAGCGTGCCGGACCGCTCCGCGGCCTGTCGCTCGGCAGCTTCGGCGGCCGCGCCAAGGGAGGACACCGCGGCCGCAAATCCCCCGGATAGAGGGTTTCCCGGCCCGGAGCGCCCATAGCCCAGGCACTGTCCGGAGCCATCGAGGATGACGGCCCGGGTGGAGGTGCCGCCCGCGTCGATGGCGAGGAGTTTCTGCATTGTTATCATTCCGTATCCAATGTGACTTGACACACATAACCGCTGAGAATAGTTTTCGTACAACGACTCGATTCAGGAAATG
>DATIMB010000489.1:0-2360 GCA_035475875.1 Micrococcaceae bacterium | reverse complement strand
TTGGCGGCGGCACCCATTTCCAACCGCCAGGCACGTGATTACAGCAGGGTTTTCCTCTCCGGAGCCTCTGACGAAGTTCCGGACAAGCAGGGCCGCGTAACCATTCCGGCCGCACTGCGTGCATATGCGGGTCTTGACCGCGAACTGGCCGTCATCGGCACCGGTTCACGGGCGGAGATCTGGGATGCCGCGGCGTGGGCGTCGTACCTCGCAGAACAGGAGAATTCGTTCTCCGAGACTGACGAAAATATCCCCGGTGTTCCCTAGACCAGCATTTCGGGTTAGAGCAGCATCCGATCGACCGGCAGTAGCAGAAGTACAACCAGCACCACGAAGAACAGCAGTTGCGGGTTCTTGAATGAGATCTCCAGCCGCCCAGCACCACCGACCTGGCTCACCTTCCCCGGAGCCAGGCAGGTCAAGGCTCGGCGCGGATGGGGATCTGGTCCAATAACCCATCCGGTCCGAGCGTAGGAGGAGGCGACATGACGGCAGAGCCGCCCATCCCGCCCACCTCTGAACGCCATGTTCCGGTGCTGAAGGACCGCTGCATCAACCTGCTGGCCCCCGCCTTTGAGCTGGCAACCTCCGAAGGCAAGACACCCGTCGTCGTCGACGCCACGCTGGGCATGGGCGGCCACAGTGAAGCCATGCTCCAGCGCTTCCCCGGCCTGCACCTGATCGGCATTGACCGCGACACCGAGGCCCTGGCCTTGGCGGGGAAGCGACTGGCCCCGTTTGCCGCCCGCACCGACCTGGTGCACGCGGTGTATGACGAAATAGCCGACGTCGTGGCGGACCTGGGCTTTACCGAGGTGCATGGCGTGCTGATGGACCTGGGCGTGTCCTCGCTGCAATTGGACGAGCGGGACCGCGGTTTCGCCTACTCCTACGACGCACCGCTGGACATGCGGATGGACACCAGCCGCGGTCAGACCGCTGCGGACGTGGTCAACAGCTACAGCGAAGAGGACCTGGTGCGGATCATCCGCAAGTGGGGTGAAGAGAAGTTCGCCGGGCGGATCGCGAACCGGATTGTTGCCACGAGGGCCAGCCAGCCGTTCAGCACCACGGGGGAGCTGGTGGAACAGATCCGCCAGGTGGTTCCGGCCGCCGCTGCCAGGACCGGGGGACACCCCGCCAAGCGGACCTTCCAGGCGTTGCGGATCGAAGTCAACGAGGAACTGGACGTGCTGGAGCGTGCCGTTCCCGCCGCCGTCGACGTGCTGGCTCTGCACGGCCGCTGCGTGGTCATGTCCTACCACTCGCTGGAGGACAAGATCGTCAAGTCCGTCTTCGCCGCCGGCTCCAGATCGTCGGCCCCGCTCGGCTTCCCGGTGGAGCTGGAGGAGCACAAGGCCGTACTGAAAACCCTGACCAAAGGCACCGAGGTGCCTACCGAAGCCGAGATAGCCGAGAATCCGCGGGCCGCTTCGGCGCGGTTGCGGGCAGTGGAACGAATCAGAATCAGGAGAGCAGCATGAGTGCACCGGCCCCCAGCAACTTCCAGGCAATCGTCGGCAACACGGCGCGCGCTCTTTCCAGTTTCGGTCCCTCCGGCCGTCCCAGTCCGGACGGTGAGCAGCCGCGCCGTACCCGCACACCGCTGTCCCTGGTGGTCAGCGCCCCGTCCAAGCGCCGGGCGCCCTTTGCCGTCTTTTGTTTCCTGACCCTGGTGGCCGCGCTGATGGTGGTGCTGGTGCTGAATATCTCGGTCTCCAGCGGACAGTACCAACTGGTCCAGCTGCGCGACCGCCAGGCGGAACTGCTCAAGTCCAACCAGGATCTGGCGCAGCAGGTGCAAAACGCACAGGCCCCGCAGAACCTGGTCTCCAAGGCCACGGATCTGGGCATGGTCCCCGCGTCCTCCATGGGGCAGATCGACCTGGATACGATGACGGTTTCGGGCAATCCCAAGCCGGCTACTGATGCAGATAAGCCGCTGGCTGTGATTGCGCCGCCGGCGGTCAACGGTACGCCAACCTCCGGCACGGCCGCAGCGCCGGCTGGCACCGGTCAGGCTGCTGCCCAGGCACCGGCCCAGTCTGGCGAGCAGGCCCAGGGTGGGGCCGGCGGAACGGGCGCGAATGATTCGCTGGTTCCCGGCGAGCACGTCCCCGGAACGGCCACGGCTCCCGGCTCCTCGGCGGCAGCGGGCACGGCACCCGCACCCGCGGCGCAGGCGCCGGCGGCGCAGGCTCCCGCCCCGGCGGAGGATCTTCACGGAGGCACCATTCCGGCACCCAAGCAGAAGAACGGATAGCCCTTCTACCTAGCGAGGAACAGCATTGGCACGAAACATCGGCAGCGGCCGGAAATCCACCAAGGTGCCCGGCACCGCTGGGCCAGGCAGCGGCAAG
>DATIMB010000488.1:0-4352 GCA_035475875.1 Micrococcaceae bacterium | reverse complement strand
CGGGGTGTTCCCGACGGCGGCTTTCCAGGCTCAGCTGCTCACCGTTTCCCCGAACCTGGGGGACATGACCTATGCGCCGGAGACCTACGACGCGGTGATGCTGGCGGCCCTGGCCGCCTCGGCGGCCGACGACGACGCCGGGGCCTCGATTGCCTCGCAGCTGATCTCGGTTTCGGGCGGAACGGTGGCGGGTGCACAGGCTGGCATCCCCTGCAACGGCTACCCGGACTGCTCGGCGCTCCTAAAGGAAAAGAAGGGGATCGACTACGACGGCCTGTCCGGTCCGGTCAATTTCGATGCCAACGGAGACATTACCGCGGGAAACTACGTCGTCTACACATATGGACCGGACAACAACGCGGCCATGTCGGGCACCGAAAAGGCAACCAAGCCGTCGTCGTAATCCTGCCGGCTGCCAATATTGGCGAACCGAAACAATCCACAGTGCGGCTGCAACGGTCAAGGCAGCGCCGCTAAGGGTGGTTGCGCCCCGGCGCGCTGACCGCTGCCAACCCGCCGATCCGGCTCTGCGCCAGCTCCCGCAGCAGCATTTGGGGATCCAGGAACACCTCGACGGCGCCCGCGTCGCGCAGCTCCGCTTCGGACGTCCCGCCACAAGTCAGAGCAATGGTGGCGATGCCCAGTTCAGAGGCCGCGTAGACGTCCCAGACACTGTCGCCGACGAAGACCACGTTCTCCGCCTCCAGCCCGCCGGCCTTCAGTGCGGCTGCGAGGATGTCCGGGGCCGGCTTGCTGTGTTCGGCATCAGATGAGCTGGTGGCGGCATCGATGCTGGAATCGGCATCCAGCGCGGCCCGCAGCACCGTGAGCTCGGGCTGCGGCGCCGAGGATGCCAGCACCACGGACAGACCCACGTCGCCGCACTGGACCAGCAGCTCCTTGGCGCAGCGGAACGGCCGCAGCGACGACCAATGGGTGGAGAAGATGGCGCTGTGCGAGGCCTTCAGCGCCGCGTCCGCCTCGGGGTCACGGCCGTCCCCGAGCAGGTGCGCAATCAGCTTCTCTCCGCCCATCCCCACCGCGCGGTGGATCGAGGCCATCTGCACATCGTGTCCCGCCTGCCGGAAAGCCTGCCACCAGGCCAGGGTGTGCAGGTAGTTGGAATCGATCAGTGTGCCGTCCACATCGAAAAGGACGCCGCGCGTCTTGGGGCCGTGCTGAGTCATGCTTCCTCCGTTGTCCCTGATGTCCCGGTGGTCTGCTTAGCCCGTGGCTTCGGCCATCAGGGCAAAAAGCGCATTGCCGTAGGCCTCGGCCGCATCCGCGTCCTCGTAGACCATCACGCGGCCGGGCCGCACCAGCTCCACCTGGTAGTGCACCGCGCCGTCGTCGTGCACCACCCTGTGCAGCGAGCCGAAAGCCTTCCCCAGCAACTCGCGCAACTGGTCCTCCCGGGGCAGCCAGAGCGAGTCCTCCAACTCCACCGAGTCCAGCGCCCACTCGGTGGTCCCGTTCATGCCCAGCACGGTTCCGGTGGGGTAGGCGTGCGCCTCAATGGTCATGTCGCTGATCACGAACACCTCGTTGGCGTCCAGTGCGTCGGCGCTGTCCACCAGCCGTTCAATGCAGAAGTGGTCGCCCGGGATGGGGGACCAGCGCAGCCCGGAACGGCGCAGGGCGCGGGCCAACTCAATGGAGATCACGTCGTTTCCTCCCTCCCCGTCGGTTCCGGGCCCGGGGACGCTGGTCCCTGGAACCGGGTCCGGCGGACGCTGCTCCCCGAAGCTGCCCCCTCGGATGCAGCGGCGGCGAGCCGGTGAAGCCGTCGCCGTGTCCCATGCCCTGGATGACCTCCACCATTGCATCCACCGAGCTGACCGCCGGCACCCAGCCCAACTGGGACCGGATCTTGTCGGCGCTCAACAGCGGCGTCTGCGAGCCCATGTCCACCCAGCCGGGATCCGAGTGCTGCAGCCGCAGGTGCCAGGTGACCGAAACGAGCGCCCGCAGCACCGGCAGGGGCAGTCCTATCACCCGGCGGGCACCCAGGATCCACCCCACCAGCGGCGGCGTCAGGACCGGTTCGGCCACCACGTTGAAGGCGCCCGGCGCCCGCTGCTCGATCACCCGCCAGTAGGCATCCGCGACGTCGTCGGCATGCACGGCCTGGAAGACAAGCTCCGGCGGCAGCGGCAGCAGCGGTGTGGTGAGCTTGTAGGCCAGATACTTGGGCACCAACGGCCCCAGGAAGTAGCGGCCAACCTCGGTGCCGGCCGCGCGCTGGAAGATCAGTCCCGGGCGGAGTCGGCTGACAACGGTCTGCGGGTGCTCGGCTTCAAACGCATCCAGCAACCGCTCAATGGCCGCCTTGTGCCGGCTGTAATGGGAGGTGTGGACGCCGCCGGTGGGCCACGACTCGTCCACCTGCCGGATCTTGGGTCCGGGACTGTAGGCGCCGACCGAAGAGGCAACCACAATTTGTTTCACCCCGGCTGCGGCGGCGGCCAGCAGGACGTTCTCGGTGCCCGTGACATTGGTACGGAACATGACCCGCTCGTCGTGGTTGGGCTGCAGCACCCAGGCCAGATGCACCACCACATCCACGTCGGCCAGGATCTCACTTAGCCGCGGCTGGGATTCCGGGGCGCCGATGTCCAGGGCGTGCCAGCTTGCGAGACTGTACGGCTCCTGGTCCTGGTGGGGAATGCGGCGGGCCACGCCGATCACCGAGTCAATCCCCGGTGCACGCTCCAGGCGCCGCAATAGCGCCGTGCCCACGTTTCCCGTGGCTCCGATGACGGCGATTCGCATTTGGACCTCCTCGGCGGATATGTTTCGACGCTACCCCAGGCCGATGACGACCGGAAGGGCGTGCCGACGGCGACGCTCAGGTTGTGCCGACGGTGACGCTCACGGTTGCGCCGACGGCGGTGGAGGGAGGGGTTGTGCCGACGGCGGTTGTCCGGGGATGTGCCGACGGCGGCGGACGGAGGGGTTGTGCCGACACCCGGGTGGAGACATTGCCTCGTGAAGATAAGTACGCTTATTGTTGGTGGCAAGCAGAAGCCTGCAACAGCGGGCATGGGTCCGATGGAGAGGGGAAGGGCGATGACTGAATCCGTGTCTCCGCCCCCGGGGGAGCCGGGTCCACAAGCTTCCCGGGGCTCAGCCGGGGGAGGGGCCGCTGGCGGCAATCCGCTTCGCGAAGGTCCGGCCCGGGGAGGAACAAGCCCTGCCGTCGGCGGGTCTGGCGGCCCGAGCGGGTCAGCCGAAGTTGAGCCGACCGGCCGGCCTGCTTCGACGCCGGCAGTTGCGCCACGTGCTCCCGTCACCAGGACCGCCGCCGCGTGGGTGGCCGTTGCCGTCGGATTGGCGGTGCTGGTGCTGCTCATTATCTTTATCCTGCAGAATCAGGACCAGGTACTGGTCCGGTTCTTGGGGATGGAGGGGTCGCTGGCCCTAGGGGTCGCGTTGCTGATTGCAGCAGTGGGCGGCGGCATTCTGGTGGCGCTGGCCGGCGGCGCGAGGATCATCCAGTTGAGGATCAACGACCGCCGGCTGCGCAAACGTGTGCGGAGCCGTGGGTGAGGGACCATCGTCAGGCGAAGCTCGTTTCCCGCCGCTGAGGGTCAGTCCCTGAGCGGAATCCCTTTTGCATCGCGCTGGAAAGGCTCGGCTCCGACAAGGATCATGACACCTTCAATGAATCCCCAGATGGCGCTGACCGGTGAGAGAATGCCCAGCGAGACGACGGAGATCAGCAGTTGCGCCAAGGCCACACCGGTCCGCCCCAGGTAGAAATTGTGGATTCCCAGCGAACCCAGGAAGATGCCCAATAGCCCTGCCGCAAGCTTGGACTTCTGCTCGGACATCGGCTGCCCGTAGCCCTGCTGGTAGGCCTGTGGGTACCCGGGTTGGGGATAACTCTGCGGATAGCCTGGTTGGGTGTAGGCCTGCGGGTAGCCTGGCTGTGGGTAGCCCTGCTGGTTGCCTGACGGCGGGTACTGCGGTCCGCCTGCCTGGGGGTACAGCGGCTGATCGTTTGCCTGGGGGTAGGCCGATCCGTCCTCCCGCTTTTCTGGCTGGGCCGGGTCGCTTGGACCGGGATTTTCGCTCATATTGTTCCTCGTTCGCTGGTCCTGTGGGCATATGCGCAAAAGATGCATTCCCGGGAATATATCGCCGGTTACACGCTATTGCATTCGTGCCGCGGATTCTAGGCGCCGCGCGACCGGGTGCGGTTCGTCAACGGCGCAATTTCATCGGATCCGCTTGCACTCTCCCCTGCCGAGTGCTAATTATTGAGTTAGCACTCTCCGGTGCTGACTGCTAATCGGCTCACCGCCGGGAAGCGGTCCGGGACCGGAGCCAGTGAATAGTTACCAGAGTGG
>DATIMB010000487.1:0-6796 GCA_035475875.1 Micrococcaceae bacterium | reverse complement strand
CGTCAGCCACCCGTCCGTGGCGGAGGCCGCCGTCGTCGGGGCCGCCGACGAGACCACTGGGCAGGCCGTCGTCGCGTTCGTGATTCTGCGCGGCTCCGCCGTGGATGATCCGGACATCGTGACCACGCTGCGCAACCATGTGGGCAAGGAAATCGGTCCGATCGCCAAGCCCAAGGCCATCCTGGTGGTCCCTGAGCTGCCCAAGACCCGCTCCGGCAAGATCATGCGCCGGCTGCTCAAGGACGTCGCCGAGGGCCGCGAGGCCGGCGATGCCACCACGCTGGCGGACAACACGGTGATGCAGCAGATCAGCGCCTCCCTTAGGGGCTGATTTCCACTCACTCCCCAGGCGGTCGACCAAGGCAGGTGGTCGACCAAGTCAGGCGGTCCCACCACGGCCGCCACGCCTTATCCAGATCCCCGCGAACGGTCACTAACTGTGACCTTGAGATGCCTCAAGGTCACACTTAGTGACCATTCGCATTTCAGGCTGCGAAATCGTTCCGTGATCGAAAATTTTTGCTTTTGGGCATTGACGTTCTTTTTTGAGCGAATATGATGAGTACCATGTGATGCGCTTCACAGTACATGCCTTTTCAAGGGAGAAATCATGTCACCAAACGAAGAGCGGTCCGCCTTCGGCATCAGCCGGTCCGAACTCGACCGCCGCACGCTTCTCAAAACTCTCGGCGTCGGCGCTGCCGGCCTCGCGGGTATCCCGCTCCTCGCAGCCTGTACCGGCGGCAGCGGCCCCTCCGGCGGGGGCAGCGCGGCAGCCTCAAACTCGCTGACCTTTGGCTCGAGCGCCTCGGACGCCGTGCCGAAGGCAGCCTACAAGGCCGTCACCGACTCGTTCACCAAAAAAACGAACATCAAGGTGACCACCAACGTTGTGACGCACAACGACTTCCAGAACAAAATCAACAACTACCTGCAGGGCAGCCCGGACGACGCATTCACCTGGTTTGCCGGTTACCGGATGCAGTACTACGCGGGCAAGGGCCTGCTCGCACCGGCCGACGACGTTTGGGCCAAAATCGGGCCCAACTTCTCGGACGCCATGAAGAAGGCTTCCACCGGCCCGGACGGCAAGATGTATTTTGTCCCCAACTACAACTACCCCTGGGGCTTCTTCTACCGGAAGAGTTTCTGGGCGGAAAAGGGGTATACGGTCCCCACCACATTCGACGACCTGAAGACCCTGTGCGGCAAGATGAAGACGGACGGCATCATTCCGATCGAGTTCGCCGACAAGGACGGCTGGCCCGCGATGGGAACCTTCGACTACATCAACATGCGGCTCAACGGCTACCAGTTCCACATGGACCTGACTGCGCACAAGGAATCCTGGGACCAGAAGAAGGTCACGGACGTCTTCGACACCTGGAAGGCCCTGCTGCCGTACCAGAATCCGGCGGCCCTGGGCATGACCTGGGAAGATTCAGCCCAATCACTCGGCGCCAAGAAGTCCGGAATGTACCTGCTGGGATCCTTCGTCACCCAGCAGTTCACCGACCCGGCGGTGCTCAGTGACATCGATTTCTTCCCGTTCCCGGCCATTGCCGTGGAAGGCCAGGATGCCATCGAAGCCCCGATCGACGGCCTGCTGATGTCCAAGAAGGGCGGCGACAACCAGGCAGCCCACGACTTCATGGCCTACATGGGTTCGGCCGAGGGCCAGGACGCCTACGCCGCCGTTGACCCGTCCAACATCGCCACGGTCAAGGGCGCCGACACCTCCAAGTTCACCCCGCTGAACAAGAAGTGCGCGGATGCCATTGCCAACGCCAAGAGCATCAGCCAGTTCTTCGACCGCGACGCCCTGCCGGCCATGGCCAACAACGTGATGATTCCCGCGCTGCAGACCTTCATCAAGGACGGCACGGTGGATGTGAAGAACCTGGAGGCACAGGCCAAGACGCTCTACGCGGCCCAGTAAGAGGACGCGGCCAGCTACCAAACAGGGCCCGCGTGCCACCCCACCCTGAGGGAGAACAGGTTCGTTATGAGTTCATCAACCCAGTCGCCAATAGCCCCGGCCGGGGAGGGGGCCGGGGCCGCCAGGCCAGCCAGGTTCAAACGTGTAAGACGTTTATCCCGCCGGGACAAAATTGTCCTGGCCATCATGGTGGGAGTCCCGACCCTGATCCAGCTGGTGCTGGTCTGGATTCCCACCCTGCTCTCCATTGGTCTGTCGTTCGTGCGCTGGAACGGGCTGAACTTCTCGGACATCAAACCCGCCGGTACGGATAACTTCGCCTACATTTTCCAGAACTATCCGCCCTTCTGGCCCGCGATCCAGCACAACGTCCTCTGGCTGCTGTTCCTGGGCCTGATCGGCACGCCGCTGGGCCTGCTGCTGGCCGTGCTGCTGGACCAGCAGATCCGGGGCAGCCGGATCTACCAGAGCATCTTCTTCATACCGGTCATGCTCTCGCTGGCCCTGATCGGCATCATCTGGCAGCTGTTCTACCAGCGGGACAACGGCCTGCTGAACTTCCTGCTGGGCACCGCTGGAACCCCGCACGCCATCGACTGGTTCGGCGATTCCACCGTCAACATCTGGGCCGCCATGGTGGCCGCCACCTGGCGGCACGCCGGCTATGTCATGATCCTGTACCTGGCCGGTTTGAAAGGTGTCGACCCTTCACTGAAGGAGGCGGCCGCGCTGGACGGGGCCAACGCGCCTCAGACCTTCTTCCGGGTGGTTTTTCCGGCCATGGCGCCTGTCAACATCGTCATCGTCGTGATCACCATCATCGAATCCCTCCGGGCGTTCGACATCGTCTATGTGATCAACCGCGGCACCAACGGACTGGAACTGATCAGCGCCCTGGTCATCCAGAACCTGATCGGCGAGGGACAGGTCATCGGAGTCGGGTCGGCCTTGGCTGTGATCCTGCTGGTCATCTCGCTGGTCCCGATCGTCTTCTACTTGACCCGCGTCTTTGGGAAGGAGAAAACCAAATGAGCGGAACCATGTCCACTTCCACCAGCGCCCCCAGCCGGCCACGCCGGCGCGGGACTGCCGACGGCGGCACCACCGGCGCTGGGCCCATGCGGAGCGGCAGCAGGGCCAAACGGCACTACGGAACCCACATCTTCCTGACGGTGATGGCCGTGGCCTGGCTGATTCCCTTGCTCTGGGCCCTCTACACCGCGCTGCGGCCCAAAGCCGACACGGACAAGTACGGCTACTTCAGCTTCGGCGGCTCCTTCAATCTGGGGAACTTCATCCAGGCCTGGAACCAGGGAGGCTTTCCCCGCTATTTTCTGAACTCGGTGATCATCACGGTGCCCACCGTCATCCTGGTGCTGCTGTTCGCCTCCATGATGGCCTTTGCCGTCAGCCGGGTGAGCTGGAAATTCAACATCACCCTGCTGATCATGTTCACCGCAGGGAACCTGCTGCCCCCGCAGGTGCTGGCCACCCCGCTGTTCGAAATGTTCAAGCACCTCACCCTGCCGTACTGGTTCAGCGATTCGGGCACCCTGCTCAACACATACATCAGCGTGATCGCCGCAAACACAGCCTTCCAGATCGGCTTCTGCACCTTTGTGCTCTCCAACTACATGAAGGCGCTCTCCTCCGACCTCACGGAGGCGGCCCTGGTGGACGGTGCCGGGATCTGGCGGCAGTACTGGAACATTGTGATGCCGCTGTGCCGTCCGGCGCTGGCCGCCCTGGCCACCCTGGAGGTCATCTTCATCTACAACGACTTCTTCTGGCCGCTGCTGTTCATCCAGAGCGGAGACCGGCTTCCGGTCACCACCGCCATCAACAACCTGCAGGGCGTGTTCCTGTCCAATTACAACCTGCTGGCCGCGGGCGCCACCATCACGGTGATCCCCACCCTGATTGTCTATCTGCTCCTGCAGCGGCAATTCGTGGCTGGCCTGACCCTCGGCGCGAGTAAGGGATAACCGACCTATGAGCATGGACTACATCACCTCCCGCCTTAACAAGGACCAGGGCAAGGACCAGGGCAAGGACCAGGGCCCGGCACCGACTCCGCGCCTGGGCTTTGGCGGGGACTACAACCCGGAGCAGTGGCCCGAGGAGATCTGGCAGCAGGACGTGAAGCTGATGCGGCAGGCCGGGGTCAACCTGGTCAGCGTCGGCATCTTCAGCTGGGCGCTGCTGGAACCGGAGGAGGGCGTCTACGAGTTCGGCTGGCTGGACCGCGTCCTGGACCTGCTCCACGAAAACGGCATCCGGGTGGACCTGGCCAACGCCACCGCCTCCCCGCCGCCCTGGTTCAGCCACAAGTACCCGGACTCCCTGCCGGTCACGGCGGACGGCGTGAGGCTCAGCTACGGCTCCCGCCAGGCGTTCAGCGCCAACAGCCCGGAGTACCGGCGGGCCGCCGCCGCCCTGACCACGGCCATCGTCGAGCGCTACGCCGGCCATCCCGCCGTCGTGATGTGGCACGTGCACAACGAATACGGCTGCCACAACCAGCCGGACTTCGGCGAGTATTCCGCCGCCGCGTTCCGGGTCTGGCTGCAGCACCGCTACGGCAGCCTGGAAGGGCTCAACGCCGCCTGGGGCACCGCGTTCTGGTCCCAGCACTACTACCACTGGGACGAGATCCTGCCGCCGCGCACCTCCGGCACCTGGATCAACCCCACCCAGCAGCTGGATTTTGCCCGATTCTCCTCCGACTCGCTGCTGGAGTGCTACCGGGCGGAGGCGGACATCATCCGGGCCCGCTCGCCGCATCCGGTGACCACCAACTTCATGGGCTTCAACATGGGCCTGGAGCGGCCGGTGGACTACTGGCGCTGGTCCGAGCACATGGATGTGGTCTCCAACGACCACTACCTGATCGCTGCGGACAGGTGGAACTTCCAGGACCTGGCCATGGTGGCGGACCTGTCCCGGGGGTGGGCGCAGGGCAAGCCATGGCTGCTGATGGAACATTCCACTTCGGCGGTGAACTGGCAGCCGCATAACATTGCGAAGGAGCCCGGTGAGCTGTTGCGCAATTCGCTCCAGCATGTGGCCCGCGGGGCGGATGCTGCCCTGTTCTTCCAGTGGCGGGCCTCCCGGGCCGGCGCGGAGAAGTACCATTCCGCCCTGCTCCCGCATGCCGGGACGGACACCAAGGTCTGGCGCGAGGTGGTTCAGCTGGGACAGGCATTGCAGGCCATTTCCGAGGTGGCCGGTTCTGTGGTGGCCGATGTCCAGGTGGTGATCGTCCACGACACGGATGCGCGTTGGGCTTCGGAGCTGGATTCCCACCCCAGTGTGGATGCGGACGCAGTGGCGGAGACCCGGCGCTGGCATGACGCGTTCTACCGGGCGGGCGTCACCACTGATATCCGCCGCAGTACCGATGACCTCTCCGGCTACAAGCTGGTGGTGGCCCCGATGCTGTACCTCGTGACCGACGACGGCGCCGCGAACCTCGAGCGCTACGTGGCCGGCGGGGGCCATCTGGTCCTTACCTACTTCTCCGGCATCGTGGACGAAAATGACCACATTCGGATGGACCCAATCAGCGGTGGCGGCTATCCGGGCGCGTTCCGGGACCTGTTGGGCATGCAGATGGAGGAATTCTTCCCGCTGCGTCCCGGCGACGAGGTGGAGCTGAGCAGCTACGGCAGCGGTCGCATCTGGAGCGCACTGGGACGTACGACGACGGCGCAGGCGCTGGCCACGTTCGCCTCCGGCCCGGTGGCCGGCTCCCCCGCGGTCACCCGCAACGCCCACGGCGATGGGTTGGCCTACTACGTGGCAACCTCCCTGGGCCCGGACGGGATGGCACAGCTGGTGGAATCAATCGCTGCGGACGCGGCCGTCAGCCCTGTGGTGGAGGATCTGCCTCCGGATGTGGAGGCTGTGATCCGTGCCCGGGACGGCCAGCGCTGGCTCTTCGTGCTCAACCACAGCGACCGGGACGCCAGCCTGCCCGTCACCGGAACCGAACTGATCACCGGCGCCACGGTGGATCCGCAGCTCACCGTCCCGGCCGCGGGAGCCGCCGTCGTCCGTCTGTAGTCCGCCCAACCAAACCCGGCCGCCCGGGTCCCCGGCCTGAACGAAAGCGAGGAAGCCGATGCTTGCCGACGCACGACGCTCCGCCATTGTCGCCGCGGTCCGGCGCGAGCGCATTGTCCGCGTCTCCGATCTGGCCGAGATGTTCGGCGTCTCCCTGATGACCGTGCGCCGGGACATCGACGTGCTGGACGAGGCCGGGCTACTGGAGAAAATCCACGGCGGTGCCAAAATCCACGGCAGCGCCAGCACGCACGAACCCGGGTTCGAGCTCAAGTCCACCCAGTCGCAGGCGGAGAAGGACGCCATCGCGGAAGAGGCCGCCTCGCTGGCGCAGGAGGGCATGGCCATCGGACTTAGTGCCGGCACCACCACCTGGGCGCTGGCCAAGCGGCTCTGCCGGCAGAAGGGCCTGACCGTGGTTACCAACTCGGTGCGGATCGCGGATGTTTTCCACGCCTCGGCAGTCAAGTCCACCGTGATCCTCACCGGCGGCGAGCGCACCCCCTCCGACGCGCTGGTGGGCCCGATTGCCACCTCCTCACTGGCACAGCTGCACCTGGACCTGCTCTTCCTGGGCGTGCACGGCGTGGACGAGCGCGCCGGGTTCACCACCCCCAACCTGCTGGAAGCGGAGATGGACCGGGCACTGGTGGCCGCCTCGCGGAAGGTGGTGGTGCTGGCGGACCACACCAAGTGGGGCACCCTGGGCATCAGCACCATCGCCGAGCTGGAGGACGTGGACGAGGTGATCACCGATGCCGGCCTGGGCACCGACGCGCAGCGGATCCTGCG
>DATIMB010000486.1:0-3326 GCA_035475875.1 Micrococcaceae bacterium | reverse complement strand
GTCAGGCCGACGATGTCGATACCTGCCGCGTCCTCGGCTCTCTCGGCGGCCGCGGGGGGCCGGTGGGAATGGTTAGCATCCATGTGCTAAGACCTCTCTGGTATTTCGGTGTTCCGGTTAGCTTGCGTGAGCTGAATCACTTATGCTGTGGATAAGCCTAGAAAGAGGCAATATGTTCATAAAAGAGTTCCGGAGTTTCCGCGTCTTTTCAGCTTTATTGGTGGTTTAGTGCAATTTGATCGTTTCTCCGCCGGGACGCGGAAATGAGTACCATCTCCCGGCTATGGCGCACCAGGCCGCTTGCCTCGCAGATCCTGGTGTGGGTCCTGTGCATCCTGCTGCTGACCGTTGCCCTGGGCGCATTCCTCTATACCCAGATCAGCAACCAGACCCTGCAGCGCCAGTACGAGCTGCGCGCGCTCGGGATTGCCAGCACCGTGGCGCAGATGCCGGAAGTGGCGGCGGACCTGCAGATCGGGGATCCGCAGCACCAGATCGCGGCCATCGCCCGGAAGATCCAGGCCCAGGCCCAGCCGGCGTATGTGGTGGTGACGGATCGGACCGGCCTGCGTTATTCGCATCCGAACCCTGCCCTGATCGGAGCGCGGCTGGAGGAACCGGTTGCGGTGCTCGACGGGCAGACGCACGTCGGCACGGATCCGGGCAGCCTGGGCCTGTCCGCCAATGCCAAGGCGCCGATCAAGGCCGCCGACGGGTCGGTGATAGGCCAGGTCTCGGTCGGCATCTTGGAGACCAACGAGACTGATGAGCTGGTTCAGGAGATCTGGCTGATCGTGGGCTATTCGGCCCTTGTCCTGGTGATCAGCGGCTTCGGCTCGGTGTTCCTTTCCCGCCGCATCAAACGGGTCACCTTCGATCTGGAACCGGCGGAGATCGCCTCGCTGCTGCAGGAACGCGAGGCGCTGCTGCACGGCATCCGCGAGGCGATGATCGGGTTCGACGACGACGGCAAGGTCACGGTGATCAATGCGGAGGCCCGGCGCCTGCTGGATCTGGAGGGCAACGTGGTGGGCCAACGTCTTGAGGAACTGCTGCCCGCCGGCAGGCTGCGTTCCCTGCTCACCGGCGAGATCGGAGGCGCCGACGCCGTGACGCTGACCGACGACGCGCTGCTGGTGGTCAACCGGATGTCCGTGGCGCTGGGCGGACGCAGCATCGGCTCGGTGGTCACACTGCGGGATCGGACCGAGGTGGAGTCGCTGGTCCGAGACCTGCACTCCATCCAGGGCCTGACCCAGGCGCTCCGCGCCCAGGAACACGAGTACGCAAACCGGCTGCACGTCGTCGACGGTCTGTTGGAGATGGGTGAGGTGGAGCAGGCCCGGACCTACGTGTCGCGGATCTCGCACACCTCAGATTCCAGCGGCGAGGGACTGCGCTCCCGGATTGAACCGCCGGAACTGGCAGCCCTGCTGCTGGCCAAAATGACGGTGGCAGCCGAGCACGACGTGCAGATCAGCGTTACGGAGGAATCCCGGCTGAGCCAGCCAGGGGCGGACACCCAGTCCCTGGTCACGATCGTCGGCAACCTGCTGGACAACGCCATCGACGCCCTGGCCGAGCAGCCAGCACCGCGTAACATTACCGTCCAGCTGGACGATTCCTCCGGCGTCTTCATCGCCGTCCGCGATAATGGCCCTGGAGTTCCCGCCGCCGAGGTGGCCAATGTCCTGACCGACGGCTTCAGCACCAAACCCGCGCACCCGGGCATGCGGCGCGGCATAGGACTCGCCCTGGTCAGCCGGATCGTCCGGCGTTCCGGCGGAACCATGGACGTTTTCCCCGGCCCGGGCGGACGTTTTGAAGTCTGGCTGCCGGAGACATCCATGGCGTCCCCTGCCCCAGCCGCAGCTGCAGGAGCCGATATGGCAGAAGGAGGGGAAGCATGATCCGCACCCTGGTGGTCGACGACGACTTCCGTGTGGCGCACATCCATGCCAGCCGGGTCAACCGGGTGGACGGTTTCGAATGCGTTGGAGAGGTGCACAGCGCCGCGGCCGCGCGGACCGCCATCGCGGAACTGAAGCCGGACCTGCTGCTCCTTGACGTCTATCTGCCGGACGAGGACGGCATCGCCCTGATGCGCTCCCTGCAGGCCGCCGGCGAACCGGTGGACATCATGATGATCACCGCCGCACGGGACCTGCAGACCGTCCGTTCCGCCAAGCGCGGTGGCGCCGTCTACTACCTGGTCAAGCCCTTCGGCTTTGAGGCGCTGAAGAGCCAACTGGAGTCCTACCGGAAGTGGCGCGCCGACACGGAGGCCAAGTCCGTCGTCGACCAGGCCACCATTGACACCGTCTTCCACCGTCGGCCCGAGGCGGCCAGGCCGGCGCCAAGCAGGCGGCTGCCGCCGACCATGCAGAAGGTGTTCGACGCAGTTGCCTCCTCTGCGGCTGCCTTGGGCGCGGCGGATATTGCCGACGAGATCGGCATCAGCCGGCCGACCGCCCAGCGGTACCTGAGCGAACTGGAGCGCAAGGGGCTGCTGGAGCTCAAGCTTACCTACGGCACCACCGGCCGGCCGGTGAACACCTACGTCCCGCTTCCCCGCTAGCCTCTACCGACCTCGGACTACCCTGGCCAGCGCCATCCGGTAAACCCGGCTTCCGGCCCTCCGTTCCCCCTAGCCCAGGGAACGCGGGGCGTACTGGTGCTCGGGGCGGCCGGTGCTGCCGTAGCGCAGGCTCACCTCCACCATCCGCTCCTCCACCAGCGAGGAAAGGTAGCGCTGCGCGGTGGCCCGGGAGATGCCGACGGCGGCCGCCACCTCGGCGGCGGTATTGGAGCCTTCGCTGCGGGCCAGCGAGGCCAGGACCGCCTGTTCCGTGACCGAGCGCGTCCGGCCGCCGGCCTCCCCCGGGTGCAGCTGCCTCAGGGCCCGCTCCACGGACTCCTGGTCCAGGCTGGCCTCGGTCTGCAGCAGCCGCCGGTAGCGCGCATACGCGCGCAGCCGGTCCGCCAGCACCTCGGCGGCGAACGGCTTGATCAGGTAGGCCAGCGCTCCGCGTCGGACGGCCTTGCGGACGGATTCGGCGTCCGCGGCGGCGGAAAGCACAAAGGCGTCCACGTCCAGGCCGCGCAGCACATCCAGCCCGTTCCAGTCCGGTAGGTAGACGTCGATCAGGACCAGGTCCGGACGCTGCGCCTGCACCGCCCGGATGGCAGCCTCGCCGCCACCGACGGGGTCCAGGGCGGTAAAGCCCGGGGCGGCGTCCACGTAGGCGACGTGCAGCCGGGCCACGTGGAAGTCGTCGTCGACAATGAGTACGCGCAGATCCTCAGCCACGGCGAATCTCCTCAAT
>DATIMB010000485.1:0-2137 GCA_035475875.1 Micrococcaceae bacterium | reverse complement strand
TTCCTCCGCGGGTTCAAGGAAGCCATCGGGATCGCCGTCGTGCTGGTGGCGGTCTACCTGGGGCTCAATGCCGTGGTCGTGGTGGTGACCCTCGTCCAGGCCATCGCCCACCCTGTCGCCGTCGGAAACTGGTGGACGGCGCTCACCACCTCGCATGGGAATCCGCTGATGGTGGTGGGAATCGCGGCTCTGGTCTTCCCCAAGCTCGCCTTGGGCCTGTCCGGTTTTGAAACCGGGGTGGCGGTCATGCCGCAGATCCGCGGCGACGCCAGCGACACCGATGCCAGCCCGTCGGGCCGGATCCGGGGCACGAAACGGCTGCTGACGACGGCGGCGCTGATCATGAGCGCCTTCCTGCTCACCACGAGTTTCACCACCGTCGTGCTGATTCCCGGGCAGGAATTCCAGCCTGGCGGCGCGGCCAACGGACGCGCCCTGGCCTTCCTGGCCCATCAGTACATGGGCCTTGACTTTGGCAGCGTTTATGACCTGAGCACAATCGCCATCCTCTGGTTTGCCGGCGCCTCGGCCATGGCCGGGTTGCTGAACCTGGTGCCCCGCTACCTTCCGCGCTACGGGATGGCGCCGCAGTGGGCCAAGGCCACCCGGCCCCTGGTACTGGTCTTCACCCTGATCGGCTTCCTGATCACTTTCGTCTTCGAAGCCAGCGTCGATGCACAGGGCGGGGCGTATGCCACCGGGGTGCTGGTTCTGATGACCTCGGCGGCCGTGGCGGTGACCCTCTCCGCCCGGCGCCGGAAGCAAAGGCGGCGGACCGTCGGCTTCGGGCTAATCGCCGCGGTTTTCAGCTACACCACGGTCGCCAACATTATTGAACGGCCCGAGGGGATCCGGATAGCGGCCATTTTCATCCTCGGCATCGTCGTGATCTCACTGCTGTCGCGGATCCGGCGTTCCTTTGAACTGCACGCCACGCGCATCAGGTTTGACCAGCAGGCCCTGGAGTTCGTGGCGGGCAATGAAACAGGCCCTATCCAGATCATTGCGCATGAGCCCAAACGGCTCAGTGCGGAGGCCTACCGGCGGAAAATTGGCGCCGCCAACGAGATCAGCCACCTGGCCGTTGACGAAAACGTGATGTTCCTGGAGGTGGTCGTTGACGACTCATCGGACTTCGAGACGGAACTCGAAGTACAGGGGGTGCTCCGGCATGGATTCCGCATCCTGGAAGTGCACGGTCCGGTGGTGCCCAACACCATCGCCTCGGTCCTGCTGCACGTCCGCGACGTCACGGGCCTGATGCCGCACATTTACTTCCGCTGGACGGAGGGCAACCCGATTAAGAACCTACTGCGGTTCCTGTTCTTCGGAGAGGGCGAGATCGCCCCGGTGACCAGGGAGGTGCTGCGCGAGGCGGAGCCGGATGTGACGCAGCGGCCTTGGGTGCATGTGGCCTGACAGACGACGACGGCGGTTGGGCCGACGGTCACTGTTCGCCGGCAGGGGTTATGGTCCGCCGGCGGTCACGGCGCCAATGACAGGCACGGTCCGTCGGCGGCGGGCGTATTTGACGATTCAAGGTTCAAACCTGAATCCGCTCCCCGCTTCCGTGATGAGGTACCGCGGTGTACCGGGGTCGGGTTCCAGCTTCCGCCGCAACTGCGCCATGTAGACGCGCAGATACTGGGTTTCCTGGGTGTATTTCGGTCCCCACACCTGCTCAAGAAGGTGCTGGTGTGTGATCAGGCGGTCCGGGTTCCGGACCAGCAGTTCAAGGATTTTCCATTCCGTCGGCGTCAGGCGGACGGGTTGCCCGCCGCGGGTCAACCGCCGAGCGGCGAGGTCAACGGTGAAGTCTGCCGTTTCCACCCGTGCGGGCCCGCTGCCGGCCGACGCACGCCGGGTGGCCGCGCGGACACGGGCCAGCAGCTCATTAAGCCCGAACGGTTTGGTGACGTAGTCATCCGCCCCCGCGTCGAGAGCCTGCACTTTTTCCCCGGATGCGTGGCGTGCCGACAGGACGATGATCGGAGTCGTGGTCCAGCCCCGCAGCGCCCGGATGACATCGATACCGTCCATGTCGGGCAGCCCCAGATCCAGGATGATCAGGTCAACCGGCGTATCGGCGGCACTTTTTAGCGCTGCCGTGCCGCTGGCGGCGGTGAGGACGGTGTAG
>DATIMB010000484.1:0-3383 GCA_035475875.1 Micrococcaceae bacterium | reverse complement strand
GCTGGAGTTCTCCACATACACGGCGGGGAACATCATGGTCCCGATCGAGGACCTGGTCACGCTGCCCACGGTGGCCACGCCGGTCGACTTTGAACGGGCGGTGCGCCGCACCGGGTTCTCCCGCTTTGTGCTGGCCGACCCAGCGGGCAACCTGACTGGCTACCTGCACGTGAAAGATGTGTTGGCCATCCCTGAGGAGAGCTACCGGCACCCGATCGCGGAAAGCCGCGTCCGGACCCTGGTCAATCTGGCCCTGGATACCGAGGTGGAGGACGCCCTGGCCACCATGCAGCGCACCGGTTCGCACCTGGCGCGCGTGATGTCACCCGACGGGGCCACCAGGGGTGTGCTGTTCCTGGAGGACGTGATCGAGCAGTTGGTGGGCGAAATCCGCGATGCCACCCAGGAGAAGGGCCTGCGTCGGGTTGGTGAGCGGCGCGCCAACGGGCACCGCTGAGACGGGGGCCGGTGTGTGGTTCCGCGGAGAAAGACCTTGGTGCGAATGGTTCCTAATTGGGTTATGCTGGATCAGTCGTTATTGGTTCCTATTCTCATTTGGCAACCTCTCCCGGGATGTTGACAGGTGGGTGGACTCGGGGTTTTTGTGCACCACAGGTTCTCCGCGCGTCGTGCCGCGCTGGCCGTTTCCTCCCTGCTGGCCGGCGCGCTGCTGCTCTCCGCCTGCGGCGCCGGGCCGTCGTCGTCGGGAGCCGGAAGCACCTCCCCGGACGGGAAGATCAGCGTCGTCGCGTCCACGGATGTCTACGGCAGCATCGCCGGGGCCATCGGCGGCAGCAAGGTCAACGTCACCTCCATCATCAACGGGCCCAGCCAGGACCCGCACTCCTACCAGGCCACCGCACAGGACAAACTCGCCGTTTCCAAGGCGCAGCTGGGGATTGAAAACGGCGGGGGATACGACGACTTCTTCGACCAGCTGGCCGGAGGCGGAACGCTGAGCGCGGACAGGATGGTCAACGTCGTGGATCTGTCCGGACTCATGACGGAGGCCAACAAGGCCGACTTCAACGAACACGTCTGGTACAGCCTGCCGACCATGGCCACTCTCGCGGACACACTGGCGGACCGGCTGGCCGCCCTGGACCCGGCGGGCGCCGCCACCTTCAAGGCCAATGCGTCGTTCTTCAAGACATCCATTTCGGGGATTTCCGGCAGGCTGGACGCCGTGAAGGCAGGGCACGCCGGGGAACCGGTGGCCATAACCGAGCCTGTCCCGCTGTACCTGCTGCAGAGCGCCGGGCTGGAAAACAGGACGCCGGAGGCCTACAGCCACGCCATTGAGGAAGGTTCCGATGTTCCGGCCGGGGTGCTGAAGCAGACCACCGACCTGGTCGGCGCCAGGGGCGTCCGGTTCCTGGCCTACAACGACCAGACCGAGGGGCCGCAAACGGAGGCGGTCAGGAAGGCAGCCGAAGCGGCCGGCGTGCCGGTGGTCAATTTCACCGAAACCCTGCCGGACGGACTGGACTACCTGGGCTGGATGAGCCAGAACGCCGCCAATATCCAACAGGCACTGGCGAAGTAGCCGGTGGTGGATCAGGGCGGCCGGGAACTGGCGATTGAGGACACCAAGCCGGACACCGTGGTGAGCCTGCAGGGCGCCTCGCTCGGTTTCGGCGACCGAATGCTCTGGGACGGCCTGGACCTGGCGATCAGGGCGGGCGAGTTCTTCGCCGTGCTCGGTCCCAACGGCAGCGGCAAGACCAGCTTCCTGAAGGTCCTGCTGGGGCTGCAGCCGCTGCGCGCCGGCACGGTGATGGTGGGCGGGGAGGCTGCCCGCCGCGGCAGCCGGCACATCGGCTACGTGCCGCAGCAAAAATCGTTTGCCCGGGACACGCCGCTGCGTGCCCGCGACCTGGTGGGGCTGGGACTGGACGGGCACCGCTGGGGGCTGCGGATCCGCGGCCGGGAACACCGCCGTCGGGTGGATGAACTGCTGGCCAAGGTGGGCGCCACGGATTACGCGCAGGTTCCGGTCGGGCTGCTCTCGGGCGGGGAACAGCAGCGGCTGCGGGTGGCCCAGGCACTGGCCACGGATCCCGAGGTGCTGCTCTGCGACGAGGCACTGCTCTCCCTGGACCTGAACCACCAGAAGGCCGTGAGCAAGCTGGTCAGCGACCAGTGCAAGGACAACCAGAGTGCCGTCGTCTTTGTCACCCACGAGATCAACCCGATCATCGAGCACGTGGACCGGGTGCTCTACCTGGCCGGCGGCAGGTTCCGGGTCGGGACGCCGGAAGAGGTGATGACCACCGAGGTGCTCTCCGAGCTATACGGCACGCACGTGGAGGTGCTGCAGGCCAACGGGAGGATCGTCGTCGTCGGCCTCCCCGACGCCACGACGCACGACCACGCCGACCACGAAGCCAACCACCTGCACGCCAACCAACTGATGGAAGGGTTCTGATGAGCTGGCACGACTTCCTGAATGCCGCCTTCAATTTCCAGAACTACGGCGAGTTGCTGCCGCTGTTCCGCGACTCGATTGCCGCCGGCGCCGTGCTGGGCCTGGTGGGCGGGCTGATCGGCACCTTCGTGATGATGCGCGACCTGGCTTTTGCCGTGCACGGCATTGCCGAGCTCTCCTTTGCCGGCGCCGCGCTTGCGCTGCTGATCGGCGCGGACGTGATCATGGGCTCGCTGGTGGGCTCGGTGCTGGCGGCGCTGCTGCTGGGTGTGATGGGGGTGCGGGCGCGGGACCGGAACTCCATCATCGGGGTGATCATGCCGTTCGGGCTGGGCCTGGGCATCCTGTTCCTGTCCCTCTACCAGGGCCGGGCGGCGAACAAATTCGGCCTGCTGACCGGGCAGATCGTCTCGGTGGATTCCACCCAGCTGTCCATGCTGGTGGGCACCGCCGTCGTGGTGGTGGCCGGACTGCTGGCCATCTGGCGGCCGCTGACCTTTGCCAGCGCCGACCCGGACATCGCCGAGGCACGCGGGGTCCCGGTGCGGATGCTGTCCCTGGTGTTCATGTTCCTGCTGGGAATCTCCATTGCGCTGTCCATCCAGATTGTTGGCGCGCTGCTGGTGCTGGCCCTGGTGATCACCCCGGCCGCCGCGGCCCTGCAGGTCACGTCCTCGCCGCGGCTGGTGGTGCTGCTGAGCATCGCGTTCGCCGTCACGGCCACCGTGGGTGGAATCCTGCTGGCTCTGGGCGGCCGGATTCCGATCAGCCCTTACGTGACGACCCTGTCCTTCCTGATCTATGCGGTCTGCCGTGGGCTCGGTGCCCACCGGCGCCGGCGCGGCATGAGTGGGCGGATTGTGCGGGACGCGCTGGAAGGCGTCACCATTGCCGAGGTTCCCGCGCGCTAGCTCGAGGCGGCTGGGGGCGGGGCACGACGACGGCGGGACGTGCC
>DATIMB010000483.1:0-2966 GCA_035475875.1 Micrococcaceae bacterium | reverse complement strand
CCGGACGAAGAGTGGATGGGGTGGCCGATACGCCGGGTTCTGTCTTCCCGGCCCGTTACCGGAGCGGGAGAGGCGGCCATCCATCTACGAACGCCGTTGCCGGCGCCCTCCAGCGGCCTACCCGGACACTCGGGCGAGCAGCCCTCGATCATGCCCTGTCTGGCCTTGCTCCGGGTGGGGTTTACCTAGCTTCCCTGGTCACCCAGGGAACTGGTGGTCTCTTACACCGCCGTTTCACCCTTACCCGGCGTGCCCCGTGTTTCCACGGGACGGCCGGGCGGTCTGTTTTCTGTGGCACTTTCCTGCGGGTTACCCCGAGTGGGCGTTACCCACCACCCTGCTCTGCGGAGCCCGGACGTTCCTCGAGCCACTTGCGTGGCGCGCGGCCGCCTGGCCACCCCATCCAGCGTTCCAGTCTACAGGGCGACGGCGGTGCCTCCGGCCGCGACCAGGTCCTCTTCCGCGGTGGCTGAGGCCAGGAGGGCTGCCGCTTCCGCCGCGGCGGCCGCCTTGGGGAAAGCCGGCGGGTGGGCGCAGGCCATTTCCTCCATCACCCGCACCACCTGGCAGCTGTAGCCGAATTCGTTGTCGTACCAGACGTAAAGCACCAGGTGCTTGTCGGTGCTGATCGTTGCCAGTCCGTCCACAATGCCCGCCCGGCGGGAGCCGACGAAGTCCGTGGAGACGACCTCAGGCGAATCGATGTAGTCGATCTGCTTGTGCAGCTCGGAGTGCAGCGACATGTTGCGCAGGTATTCGTTGACCTCTTCCTTGCTGGTGCCGCGCTCCAGCGTCAGGTTCAGGATGGCCATCGAGACGTCCGGGGTTGGCACCCGGATCGAGTTGCCCGTGAGTTTTCCGGCCAGCGCCGGCAGCGCCTTGGCGACGGCCTTCGCGGCACCGGTCTCGGTGAGCACCATGTTCAGCGCGGCGGAGCGGCCGCGCCGGTCGCCCTTGTGGAAATTGTCCGTCAGGTTCTGGTCATTGGTGAAGGAGTGCACCGTTTCCACGTGTCCGTGCACAATGCCGAACTTGTCGTTGACCGCCTTGAGCACCGGAGTGATGGCATTGGTGGTGCAGGAGGCAGCCGTGATGATCTTGTCCGTGGCATGGATGTCGGTGTGGTTGATGCCGTGCACGATGTTCTTCAGCTCGCCCTTTCCGGGGGCGGTGAGCAGCACCCGGGCCGCGCCCCGGCTGAGCAGGTGCTGGGACAGGCCCTCCGCATCGCGCCAGCGGCCGGTGTTGTCCACCACCAGCGCATCCTCGATGCCGTAGGCGGTGTAGTCGATGGTCGCCGGATTGTCCGAGTAGATGACCTGGATCAGCGTTCCGTTGGCCAGGATGGTGTTGTGCTCCGGATCCACGGTAATGGTCCCCTCGAAGGGTCCGTGCACGGAGTCGCGGCGCAGCAGGCTGGCCCGCTTGACCAGGTCCTGGTCTGAACCGCGGCGGACCACAATGGCGCGCAGCCGCAGACCGTCGCCGCCGCCGGCATGTTCAATCAGGATCCTGGCCAGCAGCCGCCCGATCCGGCCGAAGCCGTACAGCACGACGTCGGTACTGGACCTCGGGTCCGAGCCCTTACCCCCGACAATCCCGGCAAGCTCGGTGCGCAGGAATTCCTCCCGCGTCCTGCCGGCACCCTCCTGGGCGTAGAGCAGATTCAGTTTGGCAAGGTTGATCGACGCCGGGCCCAGGCTCAGGTTGCTCAGCGCCTGCAGCAGGGGCAGGGTTTCCTCCGGCCTCAGCTCCACGTCGTCCACATGGCGGGCGAACCGGTGTGCCTTCAGGACGCTGATGGCCGACTGGTTGATCAGGCTGCGGCCGTGGACGGAAATCACCACGTTGTTCTCGCGGTACAGCCGGCCTATCAGGCCGATCATTTCCTCGGCCAGGGCTTCACGCCTGATCCAAACGTCCAAGGCTTCGTCAGCGGAGTGCGACACAGTTTCCCTTTCCTCAGCAACCGGAAACGCCCTTGGTCCCGGAAGAAGCCGCCTCCCGCACGGCGGAAAGCGGCACCGGCAGCGGGGCGCGGATTGCCTCGGTACCGGAAGTCGGCCGCCCCGGATGGAGGCGGCAGGGGCGGTTTGGCGCGGGCCGCCCGGCCCACATCCAGTCTAAAGCGCCTCTGCGCGGGCTTATGCATCGAGTGAAGAGAATCACGTCCCCGAGACGAGAGAAACCCCCGCGGCTCGGGCGTGGCGCAGACGACGCCCCTCCGCTGTCGTCCGTCCCGACCTCGGCGTTGGAGCGGTTAGGCTCATCTGGTGCGTATTCTGCTCCCCCCGTCCGAAGGTAAGACACCGGCGCCGAAGGGCGACCCGGTCCGGCTGGAGGAGCTGCATTTTCCCGGGCTGACCGGACCGCGGCGGCAGGTGCTGGAAGCGCTGGCCCAGGTCTCCGGCAGCGAGGGCGCCTTGGGGCACTTGGGCGTCGGCGCCTCCCTGGCCGACGAGGTGGCCCGCAATACCCGGCTGCACAGCGAACCGGCCGCCCCGGCGCACACGGTGTACTCCGGCGTGCTGTATGACGCGCTCGGTTACCGCAGCATGACCGCCACCCAGAAACGCAAGGCCGACGACGCCGTCGTCGTGGTTTCAGGACTGTGGGGTGCGATTGGCTTCGCGGACCGGATCCCCGCCTACCGGCTGTCCATGTCCGTGGCGCTGCCGGGACTGGGGCGGCTGGCCAGCTTCTGGAAACCTCTGCTGGAACAGGCGCTGGCAGCGGCCGTGCAGGATGAGCTGGTGGTGGACTGCCGCTCCAGCACCTACGCCGCGGCCTGGGCACCACCCGCCGGGCAGGCCGTGGCGGTGAACGTGTTCCAGGAAACCGACGGCAAACGGACCGTTGTCTCGCACTTTGCCAAACACACGCGCGGTGAACTGGCCCGGCATCTGCTCACCCGGCGCGGCAAGGCACCGCAGACGCCGGCCCAGCTGCTCAAGGCGGCCCAGGAG
>DATIMB010000482.1:0-2889 GCA_035475875.1 Micrococcaceae bacterium | reverse complement strand
GCCCCCGGCCAGGGCGCGCTGGCCGTGGAATGCCGCAGCGAGGATGCCGCGGGTCCGCTGGGCCTGGCGCTGGCAGCGCTCGACGACGCCGACACCCGGCTGGCCGTCACCGCGGAGCGGGCGCTGCTGGCCCGGCTGGAGGCAGGCTGCGCCGCCCCGGTGGGCACCCTTGCCTTCCGGAAGGGCAGCATGCTCCAGCTCGAGGCCGTGGTCTGTGCCGTGGACGGGATGCGGGCCATCCGGCTCAAAAAAGCCACCGACGGGCTGACGGAAATCGGAGCGACCCTGCTGGGCATCGAGGTGGCGGAGGGCCTGCTGGCCCAGGGGGCTGCCGACCTGGCGGACCTGGCCGGCAGCGGATCATGACGGGACCCGGCCCGGGGGCCAGGCCGCTGCGCGGGTTGCGGGTGGCGGTAACGCGCAGCCCGGACCGCTCGGCAGCCCTGGTCCAGGCGCTCCGGGATGCCGGCGCGATCCCGCTGCTGGTGCCGCTGATTGATTTTGAAACGGCGGCGGACCAGGACGCCTTGGATCGCGCCATGGCTGCGCTGGCTGCCGGGGAGTATGACTGGCTGGTGATCAGCAGCATTACCACGGTCCGTGCGCTGAAGCAGTGGTGCACCGCGCACGGAACGGAGTTGGCAGAGTTCATTCCGGCAGGCGTCCGGATTGCAACCATCGGGCCCACCTCGCACGCCATACTGGCCGCGGAGGGGCTGGCCGTGGACCTGGCCCCGGTTGACGTCCAGTCCGCCGCCGGCCTGGTGGAGCTGTGGCCGGCCGGACCTGCCCGAGTGCTGCTGCCGCAGTCCAACCTCGCCGAGCCCACGCTGGCCTCCGGCATCACGGCCAAAGGCGGGGACGTCCGTAGCGTTACGGCCTATCAGACGGTGGACTACCCCGCGAACGCGGACCGGCGGCTGACAGCGGTGCTGGAATCCGCCCGGAAGCCCGGACAAACGTTAGGCAGCCTGGGGAGCCAGCCGGGCGGCGTCGTCGGGCCCCAGGACCCGGAACAGCTCAGCCCGGCCGATGCGCAACTGCAGATCCGCAACGGAGCCATTGACGCCGTCGTCGCAGCTTCCGGCAGCGCGGCCCGCGGCATCGCCAAAACACTGGCACCGCTGCCCGAAAGCTGCCTGCTGATCGCCATCGGCCTGCCCACCTGCCGGGAAGCGGCCAGGCTGGGCATGCCCGTGGCCGGCACCGCCCAAGAACCCACCGCCGCCGGGATTGTCCGGGCGCTCGCCGACGCCCTCGCCACCGGACCCCACCCCGGGCTTTCCGCCACCACCGACATCAGCAGCAAAACCAAGGAGTCTCAGTGAGCTTTCCGCACCACCGCCTGCGCCGCCTGCGCAGCACCCCCGCGATCCGCCGCCTGACCGCCGAGTTCCGGCTGGATCCGGCCGAGCTGATCCTGCCCGCCTTCATCCGGGAGGGACTGTCCGAGCCGGCTCCGATCGCCTCGATGCCCGGCGTCGTGCAGCACACCACGGACACACTCAAGCGCGCCGCGGCGCAGGCCGTGGAACTCGGCGTGGGCGGCATCATGCTTTTTGGCGTTCCGCTGCTGCGCGACGCCACCGGCTCCGCCTCGCTGGATCCCGACGGCGTGCTGAACAAGGCGATCCGGGACGTGCGCGCCGAGGTGGGGAACGAGCTGGTGGTGATGAGCGATGTCTGCCTGGACGAATTCACCGAGCACGGCCACTGCGGTGTCTTGGACAGCCAGGGCCGGGTGGACAACGACGCCACGCTGGAGATCTACGGCCAAATGGCGGTGGAGCAGGCGCGTGCCGGTGCCCACATGCTGGGCCCCTCGGGAATGATGGACGGCCAGGTGGCGGTGATCCGCCAGGCGCTGGACGAGGCAGGTTTCCAGGACACCTCGATTGTGGCCTACGCGGCGAAGTATGCCTCCGCCTTCTACGGACCGTTCCGGGAGGCGGTGGACTCGCAGCTCACCGGTGACCGGCGGACCTACCAGATGGACGCCGCCAACCGGCGCGAAGCCCTGCTGGAGGTGGAACTGGATCTGGAAGAGGGGGCCGACATCATCATGGTGAAGCCGGCGATGAGTTACCTGGACATCCTGGCCGACGTGGCCGCCATGTCCCCGGTGCCGGTCGCCGCCTACCAGATCTCCGGCGAGTACGCCATGATCGAGGCGGCCGCCGCGAACGGCTGGATCGACCGGCGGCGGTCCATTGAGGAGTCGGTGCTGAGCATCAAACGGGCCGGGGCCAACATGATCCTGACCTACTGGGCCGCTGAGCTGTCCGGCTGGATGAAGAACCGCTGAGCCGTGCCGCCCGGCGCCTGCCGCCTGACCGTGCCGGCCGCTTGACCCCGCCGCCCGCCTGACCCCGCCGCCTGCTGAAAGAATAGAACCATGACCTCCACCGACACTTCCGCACAGCTCTTTTCCCGCGCCCGGCAACTGATGCCCGGCGGCGTGAATTCTCCGGTCCGGGCCTTTGGCTCCGTGGGCGGCACGCCGCGATTCATGGTCAACGCCAAGGGCCCCTACCTTACCGACGCTGACGGCCGGGAATACGTGGATTTGGTCTGCTCCTGGGGTCCGGCACTGCTGGGCCACGCGCACCCCGAGGTGCTCGCAGCGGTGCACGCCGCCGTCGACCATGGCCTGAGCTTCGGTGCCTCCACGCCCGCGGAGGCCGAACTGGCCGCGCTGGTCCAGGAGCGCGTTCCCGCCGTGGAGCGGCTGCGGATGGTCTCCACCGGTACCGAGGCCACCATGACCGCCGTCCGCCTGGCCCGAGGTTTCACCGGCCGGAACCTGGTCATTAAGTTTGCCGGCTGCTACCACGGCCACCTGGACGGCCTGCTGGCCGCCGCCGGCTCCGGGCTGGCAACGCTGGCCCT
>DATIMB010000481.1:0-1507 GCA_035475875.1 Micrococcaceae bacterium | reverse complement strand
ATTGCTGACCCGGAGGCCGGGATCGACTTTTCCCGGGTGGTGCACGCGGAACAGCGCTTCACGCACCACCGTCCCATCGTGGCGGGGGACCGGCTGGTCGCCCAGCTGAATGTGGACTCGGTGCGCGCAATGGGGGGCGGGGCGATGATCACCACCAGGGCGGAAATTTCGACGACGGACGGGGAGCCGGTGGCGACCACCACCTCGGCCATTCTGGTCCGTGGAGAGGGGCAGTAATGGGTATCTCCTTCGCGGAACTGGCCGTCGGCCAGCATATCGGAACGCGGAACATTGAGGTCTCCCGGCAGGACCTGGTCAAATACGCCGGTGCCTCGGGGGACTTCAACCCGATCCACTGGAATGAGCGGTTCGCCAAGGAAGTCGAGTTGCCCGGCGTCATTGCACACGGCATGTTCACCATGGGCTGTGCCGTGCAGCTGGTGACCGACTGGGCAGGCGACCCGGCCGCCGTCGTCGACTACCAGACCCGCTTCACCAAGCCGGTGCCCGTGCAGGACACCGACGGCCAGCCGGGCGCGGTGATCGAGGTGGCCGGTGTCATTGGCGCCCTCGATGCGGAGGCCTCCACCGCGCGGGTGGATCTCACCGTCACCTCCGGCGGGCAGAAGGTTCTGGTCAAGGCGCAGGCGGTCGTGCGGCTGGCGTGAACCGGCGTCGCTCCCGCCAGCGCCGGACAGCGCCGGACAGCAAGCGATGAGCCAGCCGATAGTCTGGAGGGGTGACTGAGCAGACCCTCCTGAGCTCCCTTACCACCCTTGGCGTCGGTGGGCCAGCCGGCAGATTCATCGAGGCCGGCAGTGAGGCGGAGATCATCGACGCCGTCCGGACGGCGGATGCGGCCGGAGAGCAGTTGCTGATTATCGGCGGCGGATCCAACCTCGTGATCGCCGATGAGGGCTTTCCCGGGACCGTGCTGCGGATTGCCAGCACCGGGTACCGGGTGTCGTCGGAGGACAGCTGCGGCGGGGCGTCCGTCGTCGTGCAGGCCGGCCACAATTGGGACGACCTGGTCCACACCTCCGTGCTCAAGGCCTGGAGCGGACTCGAGGCGCTGTCCGGAATTCCTGGCCTGACCGGTGCCACCCCGGTGCAGAACGTCGGCGCGTATGGGGCGGACGTGTCGCAGACGGTGGCCGCCATCCGGGTCTGGGACCGGCAGCGCAATGCCGTCCAGACGCTCACCAACTCGGAGTTGAAGTTCAGCTACCGCGATTCCCTGCTGAAGCGCACGACGGCGGCCGGCTCGCCCCGCTACGTGGTGCTGACAGTCGAATTCCAGCTGGCGCTGGGGCGGGAGAGCGCCCCCATCCGGTACGCCGAACTGGCCCGGATCCTGGGCGTGGAGGTGGGCCAGCGGGCCTACTCGACGGATGTGCGGCGCGAGGTGCTGGCCCTGCGCGCCTCCAAGGGCATGGTCCTGGACCGGGAGGACCGGGACACCTACTCCACCGGCTCGTTTTTCACCAACCCGATCGTGCCGCTACCG
>DATIMB010000480.1:0-11761 GCA_035475875.1 Micrococcaceae bacterium | reverse complement strand
CTCAGGCCGCCTTCCCGCGCAGCAGCCGGGCGGTCTGGCGCACCGAAAGCCCCGGCAGGTAGGCCTGGGACAGCGCCCGGCCGATCGAGGGCAGCGTCAGCGGATCCGGATAGATCATGTACAGCGTGCGGTACTCGGGCTGGAACCGGGACTTGAAGTGCGCCAGCGAACGGAATCCGTACACCGGTTCCAGGGCCTTGCCCACCATGTTCAGCAGCCCGGCCAGCGCGGCATCCTGCAGCTGCAGGTCCGGGGCGTCCTCGTTCGGGTCAGGCGCCAGGGGGGAACCGGAGAGCGAAATAACGTCCACGCTTGCCCGGAAGTCCTGCACGGCTGAGGCAATCAGGAATTCCATTACTCCGGCAAACCCATCCATCCGCCGCCGCATGAAGTCCAACGTCCAGCTGACCACCCTGCCGTCCCGGTGCACCGGGAGCCAGCTGGTAACCCCGTGCACCCTCCCCTCGCCGTCCAGCGCCAGGCAGCAGACGACGTTCGGATCCATGAGCTCATCAAGCCCGCCCAAGGTGAAGCCCATCTCCGGCACCCGTTTGCGCGAGGCCCACTCCTCCGAGACCTCGTCGAGCTGCAGGCGCAGGTGCGGGGGCATGTCCCGGTAGCGGTACCACTGGGCCGTGATGCCCAGTTTGCGCGCTTTGTTCATTGCGGTGCGGACGTTCTGCCACTCCTTGCCGGTGAACTCCAGTTCCCTGATCCGCAGCCGCGTTTCCTGCGCCACAGCGACCCGGCTGAAGCCGCGTTCGCGCAGCAGCGGCCACAGCTCATCGGTGACCGAATAGAAGCACGGGGTCAGGGCGCGGTGGGCACAGAAGGACAGGAAGCCCTCTGCCGCGGCAGAACGCTCCGCTGGCTCCCCGATGGGTCCTGCCACGGTGACTGCCACGTTCCCGTGCACCTGGTAAGCCACCCCGGCCTGCCCGCCGGGGGCGAACCAATAGTGGTTGTTAACCCACAACGCCATCCAGGACAGCGAATCCCCGCCGCGGCGGACCAGCGTGCGGGCACGCTCGGCGCCGCCTTCCACCTGCAGCCGGCCCTTGTCGCGGACCAGGAACACCCACAGCACGCCCAGCAGCACCACCAGCCAGAACACCGGTCCGCTGAGGTTGAACAGGACGACCTCCACCCGGTTGCGGCCGGCCGCCGCACCGGCCAGGGATCCCGGCACCGGCAGCGGCAGGTACTGGCGGGCCAGCTCGGCCAGCAACGCGCCAATCCCGCCGCTGCTGCGGACCAGCCCGCCATGCCACAGCCATGCGCCGGTATAGGCGCCGGCCAGCAGCAACCAGGTGGCCGCCACCAGCAGCCCCAGCCGGCGGGCGGCAGCGTGCTCGGTGGGCACGCTGAAGCGGCGCCGGTAGAGGAACAGGGCCAGCGCAATGACCAGCGGGGTGAGCGCCACCGGGAGCAGGTGGGCAAAGCCCGAGCCGAGCACCGCGGTGTGGGGCCGCAGGGGGTGGTTGGGGATCCGTGCGAACAGCGTCAGGTAGGTTACGGAAATTCCGACGACGGCCAACTGGACGCCGATGGTGATCCAGACGGCCAGGATCCGGCCGCGGCGCAGCCCCTCGGCACAGACCAGCAGCAGCAGGGCCGGAACCACAGCAAGGCCCAGCGTCAGCGTCGCGCCCAGGCCGCCGTCGTTCTGGGCCAGCTGAAGGCAGGCGGCGTCCACGCTGCCGCCGCACTGGCTCTGCAGCGCGTTGATGGTGGGGACGGGGTTGAGCACGATTTCACGCAGGATGGCCAGCGGACCGGAGGGGCTGCGGGCAAAGGCGGTCAGCAGCGGTCCCACCGCAAACACGGCGACGACGACGGCCAGGATGGTCCGCGTCTCCCGTGCCGTGGAGCGGTGCAGCATGAGATCGGTGCTGCTGCCCCTGGCCCACCAGCCGAACAGCAGTCCCGCCAGCGCCCCGAGCAGGGTGACGATGGTTTCCGCATGGCCGATGTACAGCACCAGCATGATGGCGACGGCGAAGATCCCGATCCGCAGCCGGCGCCGCCAGAGCGAGCCCACAAAGGATGCTGTGGCGGTCCCGCAGGCCGCCACCGCCGGATAGGGGCCCAGCTGCACGGCGTCCACCATGGGCCCGAGCCAGCCGTCCCCGCCGTAGCGGGCCAGCTGGGTCACCAGCGCGAAGATGATCACGGCCGCGAGCTGTCCGCCGAAGAAGACCAGCACGGTGCGCGCGGTACCGGCGCGCAGTTCCAGCAGGCCCACCAGGGCGACAATCAGCAAGGTAGAGAGAAAATAGGCGCCGGGGTTGCTGCCGAAGAACAGCGAGCTGAACAGGGTCCACCAGCGCCCCTGGACCAGGTGGTCCAGGCGGCCGCTCACTGCGTCGAGCTGGCCCAGGTGAGGTCCGGCCACGAAGCTTCCGGTGGCCAGGGCCAGGCTCCACAGCAGCACCAGCACCAGCACGGTGAACGGCGCCCGGCGGGCCAGCCGGCCGGTATGCCGCAGAACCGCGCGCACCCGCCCCGGCAGGGGCTTCGCGGTCCGCTGGGGAACCGGGGTGTCCGGCTTTGGTCCGGCGTCCGTCCGGGTCCCGCTCACGGCCCGGCTCCGGGCATATCCACTGCGGCTAGCGCCAGGTGCCTATTCCGATCACGGGTCCCGCCTCCAGCCAGGATGAGAGCCCGGCATAGGCGTCGAATTTCATCGCCATGAGCAGTTCGTTGCCCTCGTAGCGCAAGGTGACAATGACGACGTCGGGCTGGACCTTGCTCCGCTCCGCTTCGGTGGGACGACGACGGCCCACCAGTTCCAGCGAATGGCGGCGGAACCGGCGGACCGGGATAGGGCTGAGCGAGAGAAGGCGGAACCATTCCAGGTCCGCGTCCTGATAACGACAAACCCCCATCTGCCACCGGCCACCCGGTGAGCAAATGGAGGCGTCGACCGTGCCCAGGGCGGTGCGCAACTGGAAGCGGCGCACTCCGAACAGACACAGGGTAAAAATACATAACAGAAACAGGGCAGCTATAACGATGAACGCGGTACCAGGATCGTTCATCAAAGCCGGAGCTATCGGATGCCAGCGTTGGCTGAGCCTGCAGCGCTTTCCAGTTGGGCGTTGTCCGCGACGATAACCACGCGGTCGCTGTCCACCGAGAAGAACCCGCCGTCCACCACCACGGTGAACCGCTCGCTCCCGACCGGCTCGATGGCCATTTCCCCGGCGGCCAGGATGGCCAGCACGGGTGAGTGGCCGGGCAGGATGCCAATTTCGCCGTCGCTGGTGCGCGCCTTGACCATCCTCGCCGCGCCGGACCACACGAAGTGGTCCGCCGCGACGATTTCTACCTCGAGTTCGGCCATCTTACTTGGTCGATCCGGTTGATTCTTGGATTTTCGCCCACTGGCGCTCGACGTCTTCCATGCCGCCGACGTTGAAGAACGCCTGCTCGGCAATGTGGTCCACGTCGCCGTCGCAGATGGCGGTGAAGCCCTCGATGGTCTCCTTGATGGACACCGTGGAACCCTCGACGCCGGTGAACTGCTTGGCGGTGTAGGTGTTCTGCGAGAGGAACTGCTGGATGCGGCGGGCACGGGCCACCACGATCTTGTCCTCTTCGGAGAGTTCATCGACACCGAGGATGGCGATGATGTCCTGGAGTTCCTTGTTCTTCTGCAGGATCTGCTTGACCCGGACCGCGGTGTTGTAGTGGTCCTTGCCGATGTACTGCGGGTCCAGGATGCGCGAGGTGGAGGTCAGCGGGTCCACGGCCGGGTACAGGCCGCGGGAGGCGATCTCACGGGAAAGTTCGGTCGTGGCGTCCAGGTGCGCGAACGTCGTGGCCGGGGCCGGGTCGGTGTAGTCGTCCGCAGGCACGTAGATGGCCTGCATGGACGTGATCGAGTGGCCCTTGGTGGAGGTGATGCGCTCCTGCAGCAGGCCCATTTCGTCCGCCAAGTTGGGCTGGTAGCCCACCGCGGAAGGCATCCGGCCCAGCAGGGTGGAGACCTCGGAACCGGCCTGGGTGAAGCGGAAGATGTTGTCGATGAACAGCAGCACGTCCTGGTTCTGCACATCGCGGAAGTACTCCGCCATGGTCAGCGCGGACAGGGCCACGCGCAGACGCGTTCCCGGCGGCTCATCCATCTGGCCGAAGACTAGCGCGGTGTCCTTGAGAACACCTGCCTCTTCCATTTCCACCCAGAGGTCGTTGCCCTCACGGGTACGCTCGCCCACGCCGGCGAACACGGAGGTACCGCCGAAGTTGCGGGCCACGCGGGTGATCATTTCCTGGATCAGCACGGTCTTGCCCACCCCGGCGCCGCCGAACAGGCCGATCTTTCCACCCTTGATGTAGGGGGTCAGCAGGTCGATGACCTTGATGCCGGTCTCCAGCATCTCGGTGGAACCCTCGAGCGAGGCGAACGCGGGCGCCTTGCGGTGGATCGGCCAGCGCTCGGTGATGTCCAACTCGGACTCGGTGACATCCAGCGGCTTGCCCAGGACGTTGAAGATGTGGCCCTTGACGACGTCTCCGACGGGGACGGAAATCGCGGCGCCGGTGTCCACCACGGTGGTGCCGCGGACCAGGCCGTCGGTGGCCTGCAGCGAGATCGCGCGGACCAGGTTGTCACCCAGGTGCAGCGCGGTTTCGAAGGTGATGGTCCGGGTCTCACCGGCAAGGGTGATCTGGGTGGTCAGGGCGTTGTAGATCGCCGGAATGGCGTCAGCCGGGAATTCGACGTCGACAACGGGGCCAATGACGCGGGCAATCCGCCCGTTGGCACCGGCCTTGGCGGGTACCTGCTCAGTGATGGTGGCAGTCATCTCTCTCGCTTCAATCAGTAGATGGCGTGGGTATAAGTCTAGCTGGTTTGTTCCTGCTGCCGGTTCCCGGAGGATCGGCACGCTGGCGGAACGGGTCGGCCGGGTCAGGACGCGTTCAGCGCGTCCGCGCCGGCGACGATCTCGGACAGTTCCTGGGTGATCTCGGCCTGGCGTGCGGTGTTGCGCAGCCGCGTGTACTTCTTGATCAGGTCGCTGGCATTGTCCCCGGCGGACTTCATCGCCCGCTGGCGTGCCGCCAGTTCGCTGGCCGCGGCCTGCAGCAGGGCGCCGAAGATCCGGGCCTCGATGTAGCGCGGCAGCAGCGCGTTGAGCACCTGCTCGGTCTCGGGCTCGAATTCGTAGAGCGGCAGCAGGTCCTCGGCGGCGGCCTGCTCCTCGACAACCTCCAGCGGCAGCAGCCGTACCACGGTTGGTACCTGGACCACCATCGACTGGAAGCGGGTGGAGACCACGTGGATCTCGTCCACGCCGCCCTTTTCGAAGTCGGTCGCGAACTCCTCCAGGACGACGGCGCTGATTTGGCGCGCGGTGCTGAACTCCGGGGCGTCCGTGCCGCCGGTCCAGACCCGCTCGTAGCTGCGGCCGCGGAAGTCGAAGTATGCCTGCGCCTTGCGGCCCACCAGGAAATACTTCACGTCCTTGCCCTCTTCGTGCAGCAGTTCTGCCAGCGCCTCGGCCTGCTTGAGCACGCCGGCCGAATAGGACCCCGCCAGTCCACGGTCAGCGGTGAGGATGACGACGGCGGCGCGGCGGATCTGCTCCGGCTCGGTGGTGAGCGGGTGGTCGATTTCCGTCTGCGACGCCACAGCGGAAACGGCGCGGGTAATGGCGTTCGCGTACGGCAGCGATGCTGCCACCCGCGCCCGCGCCTTGCCGATGCGCGAGGTGGCGATCAGTTCCATCGCCTTGAAGATCTTGCGCATCGAGGTCGTCGAGGCAATCTTCTGGCGGTAGACCCGGATCTGGGCTCCCATACTTTTCCTTTCCTAGGATCCCGGTGGCTGGGCCTGTCGACACCGGGAGGCGGCGTCGACAGGCCCAGCCAACGAAACTAGCGCTTCTGCTTGACGATCTTTTCCTGGTCGACCTCGGAGTCGGCCAGCGCGTCGTGCTCTTCGTGGCCGGCGGCGACCATCCGGTCATCGCCCTCGCCGAAGAAACCCTTCTTGAAGTCCACGATCGAGGTCTTCAGAGCGGCGACGGTGTCGTCGTCGAGCACATTGGTCTGGGCCAGCGTGGTCAGCACGGTGGAGCTGTGCCGCAGGTGCTCGAGGAACTCTGCCTCGAAGCGGTTGATGTCCTCCACCGGAACGTCGTCCAGGTAGCCGTTGGTGCCGGCCCAGATGGAGACCACCTGGTCCTCGACCGGGAACGGGGAGTACTGACCCTGCTTGAGCAGTTCCATCAGGCGTGCGCCGCGGGTCAGCTGCTGGCGGGAGGCCGCATCCAGGTCGGAGGCGAACATCGCGAAGGCCTGCATGTCGCGGTACTGGGCCAGGTCCAGCTTCAACGTACCGGAGACCTTCTTCATGGACTTCACCTGAGCCGCGCCTCCGACGCGGGAGACGGAGACACCGACGTCCACGGCGGGGCGCTGGTTGGCGTTGAAGAGGTCCGACTGCAGGAAGATCTGGCCGTCGGTGATGGAGATGACGTTGGTCGGGATGTAGGCGGAGACGTCGTTCGCCTTGGTCTCGATCAGCGGCAGCCCGGTCATGGAACCGGCGCCGAGCTCGTCGGAGAGCTTGGCACAACGCTCCAGCAGGCGGGAGTGCAGGTAGAACACATCGCCCGGGTAGGCTTCGCGGCCCGGCGGGCGGCGCAGCAGCAGGGACACAGCGCGGTACGCTTCGGCCTGCTTGGACAGGTCATCGAAGACGATCAGGACGTGCTTGCCGCCGTACATCCAGTGCTGGCCGATGGCCGAACCGGCGTACGGGGCAAGGTACTTGAAGCCCGCCGGGTCCGACGCCGGGGAGGCGACAATGGTGGTGTACTCCAGCGCACCGTTGTCCTCCAGGGTCTGCCGGATGGCCGCGATGGTGGAGGCCTTCTGGCCGATCGCGACGTAGATGCAGCGGACCTGCTTCTGCACGTCTCCGGAAGCCCAGTTGGCCTTCTGGTTGATGATCGTGTCGATGGCGATGGCCGACTTACCGGTCTGGCGGTCACCGATGATCAGCTGGCGCTGGCCGCGGCCGATCGGGATCATGGCGTCGATCGCCTTCAGCCCGGTCTGCATCGGCTCATGCACGCTCTTGCGCTGGGTCACGCCCGGGGCCTGCAGTTCCAGCGCACGGCGGGTCTCGGCCGCAATGTCGCCCAGGTCGTCGATCGGCACGCCCAGCGGGTCGACCACGCGGCCCAGGAAGGCGTCGCCTACGGGAACGGACAGCACCTCGCCGGTGCGGTGCACCTCCTGGCCCTCTTCAATCCCGCCGTAGTCGCCCAGCACGATGACGCCGATTTCGCGTACATCCAGGTTCTGGGCCAGGCCCAGCGTGCCGTCCTCGAAGCGAAGCAACTCGTTGGCCATGACGGAGGGCAGACCCTCCACACGGGCGATGCCGTCACCAGCCGTCGTCACTCGGCCGACCTCAACGCGCTCGGCGTTGCCAGGCTCGTAGGACGCCGCGAACTCGTTCAACGCATTACGGACGTCGTCGGCGTTGATGGTCAATTCGGCCATCTGCAGTCCCTGCTCTCCTATTTCGTGATCATCGAAAGATCCGATGACCTGGTTTTGACCGGTTCGGCTCTGCTGAGCGACGGTCTGGTTCAGTCTTTGTAGTTATCTGCCGGTGGCGGACGGATCCGTTAGCCGGCCAGTTGACGGCGCAGTTCGCCCAGGCGGGTGATGACGGAAGCATCCACTACTTCATCCCCCACCTTGACCCGTACCCCGCCGATCAGCGTCGGATCAACGGTGACGTTGACTTTCAGCTCGCGCCCGTACAGGGCGTTCAGGCCAACCTGCATGCGGTCGGTCTGCTGCTGGGTCAGCGGCCGGCTCACTGCCACCGTGGCGATCCAACGCTCCTGGCGGGCCGCGGCCAGGGTCGCGAAGCGCTCAACCAGCTTGGTCGCCTTGACCCCACGCGGATTCCGCACGGCCTGGCTGATCAGCAGCCGGGCCTCCTCCCCCGCGGAAGGAACCAGCTTCAACGCCAGCTCGGTCTTGGCTGCCCCGGAAGCCTGCGGCTCCGCCAGGGCAGCCTGCAGTTCATGGCTCGCCTCGACCGTGCGGTTGAACACGAACAGATCGTTCTCCAGCTGCTCCAGCCCGGCAATGCCGGATGCCGCAGCCGCGGCACGGTTCTCCGCCACGGCAATGGCCACGGTGGCCGCCAGCGTCTCGAGTGCATCGCCGAGGTCGCGGGCATCGCTCCAGCGCGAGGCCACCAGCTTGCTGACCACGGACTCCGCCTGGGCGGATACCTTGCCGTGGACCAACTGCATGGCCAGGGCCGACTTGTCAGCGGCACTGCGCGACGGATCGGTCAGGGCGCGGCGCAGACCGGCCGAGCTGTCCAGAGTCCCGAGGAAATCGAAGAGTTCCTGCGCCAACGGCAGCGTGGCAGTGGGAAGCTGGGCTTCCAGGTCTGCCAGCGCCGCGGTCAGCGATTCGCCCGATACGCCTGCCATTACTGGGCCGCACCCACGCTCTGGTCGGCCGCGCCCTGGTGTTCCAGGTCAGCGAGGAAGCGGTCCACCACCCGGGCCGAGCGTGCGTCGTCGTCCAGCGCCTCGCCCACGATGCGGCCGGCCAGCGTGGTCGCCAACGTGCCGACCTCGGCACGCAGCGAGACGACGGCGGCCTGCCGCTCGGCGGCAATGGCCGTCTGCGCCTGCTCGGTGATGCGGGCGGACTCCGCCGCGGCCCTTTCCTTCAGGTCAGCGAGGATCTGCGCGCCTTCGGCACGGGCCTCCTCGCGGATCCGGTTGGCTTCGGTACGGGCATCAGTGAGCTGCTGCTTGTACTCTTCCAGGGCTGCCGTTGCCTCGGCCTGGGCCTTTTCGGCCTTGGCAATGCCGCCCTCGATCGCTTCCGAACGCGCGGCGTACGTCTTCTCGAACATCGGGACAACGTACTTAACCGCGATGAACATCAGGATCGCAAAGCCGACAGCAACGATCAGCAGTTCCCACCCGTTCGGAAACAGGGGGTTCTCTGACTCAGTTGCGGCGGCAAAGATCATAGTGCTCTTCATATTCCACCCGTCCTATCTACTCGTGTCGGATTCCGCAGTGTCTCTTAGTGAGCGCTTTTTAGTGGAAGACGAACGCGAAAACCAGGCCAAGGATGGCAAGAGCTTCGGTCAGAGCCAGGCCAAGGAAGGCGATGGGCTGCAGCACGCGCTGCGCTTCCGGCTGGCGGGCCACACCGTTGATGTATGCAGCGAAGACCAGACCCACACCAATGGCTCCACCAATTGCGGAGAGGCCGTAGCCGATGAGGTTGAGGGAGCCGTTGATTGTGCCGTTCATGAATGTTCCTTTCAAGATGCCCGTAGGCAGGTTGTTTGGTTCGTGTTATCCCCCGGGGGGAATGCTAATTTTCCCTAATGGCTTTCAGCGTGGATGGCGCCTTCGATGTAGATCGCGGTCAGCAGCGTGAAGACGTACGCCTGCAGCACCATGATCAGCGCCTCGAGCATGTACATCGCGACGGCACCGGCCAGCACCAGCACCGAGGCGCTCTTGGCCAGGATGCTCTCCTGCATGATCAGGAATTCGATGCCGGAACCGGCGATCAGCACAATCAGGTGCCCGGAGAGCATGGTGGCAAAGAGACGCAGACTGTGCGTCAGGGGCCGGACCAGGAAGTTGGAGATGATCTCGATCGGCACCACCAGCGGCAGGATCATCCACGGAACCCCGGAGGGGACCACTGCCAGTTTGAAGAACCTGATTCCGAACTTCTTCAATCCGGCGCCGATCCAGATGACGTAGACCAAAATGGCCAGCACGTACGCCCCGCCCACGTGCGAGAAGCTCGGCAGCTGCAGGACGGGGATGGCGCCGTAGATGTTGTTGACCAGGATGAAGAAGAACAGTGAGAACAGCAGCGGGACGTACTTCATGAAGTCCTTGCCGCCGATCACATCCTTGGCCACCGAGTTACGGACAAAGTTGTAACCCATTTCCCCGGCGAACTGCAGCTTGCCGGGCACCAGCTTCCCCTGGCGGGCGGCTGCAATGAAGAACCAGGCGATCAGGACCACGGAGAGCAGCACCAGGAGCATCTGCTTGGTGAAGTCAAAGGACCCGATGCTGAAGATGGCCGGCAAATGGCTGGTGACCCCGGGCGGAGTGAATGTTCCCCCCTCTTGGGCGGGGAGTGTAAGCGCGATCAACGCGTTTCCTCTCTACAGTGTCCGTCTTTGGGCATAGTCTGGGGATCCGGGCAGGTGAACCCACCGTTGCCCCCAACGATTGTGAAAATTCTGATGCTGCATATTTCCTGATGCTGCATGTTTCTAACTGTGCAAATTTTTGGCATTACTGTTGCCCGGAGTCCCCTGCGCCTTGCGCCGGTCCGGCCGCATCATGATTGCGGGATCGAGTGAGGCGTCGGGCGAAGGCCAGATAGAACCCGCCGACCAGCCCTGCGAATGCGCCGGCCAAGACAATCCAGTGGGTTCCGAGCAAAATGTCCAATCCCCAGCCTATCAAACTCCAGACAACGATTCCGCCAATAATGTAGCTAAAGACCGCCATTCCGGCGTTGTAGCCACCCTGCCCATCCGGTCCCGTGCTGCCGGATGCGGCGACGGAAAACTTCTCCACGCCGGCATTGCCCTTGCCCAGGTCGGACGATCCACGGCTAGGGTCGGACGAGCCGTGATTAGGGTCAGAGGAGCCCTGGCCGGGGTCCGGGGAGCCAGGCATACGGCCTTCGTCCTCACTCATGGCTGCTTCCCTCCCCTGCCTTGGGGTCGTTGAAAAGCTGCAGCCGCAACCGCGAGAAGACAAAAACCTCTGTGGCCTGCCAGACCAGCACCGCAGCCACCGCAGTGATGAAGAACCAGGTCCCGTCCAGCCAGCTGGGCGTGCCAATGAAATACAGCACCACGGCGAAGCCCACCACCTTGACCAGGTAGGTGGCCAGGAACATGCCGATGGCCCCCGAGGGATTCCGGCGGCCAACAAAATGGCCCACCAGCAGGCTCAAGGCAAAGAAGACTACGACGACGACGGCTCCGAAGACCGCGCTGAGCGCCGCGGCTCCCCCGGCAACTATGACCGAAACCACGCAGGCGATAACGACCGCAGCGCCGGCCGCGGCCGAGCAGTAGGCCAGCATTCGCAGCCAGGGGGATGATGTGGGTCCGGAGACTACAAGGCGTTTCCGGGGCGCATGCCCGCCGGAGGCTTTGGAGTTCTTCATGAGGAACCAATCTGGAGGAGGCTTTGGTCTGGAAGCCAGCGAAACAGTGCATCGGCAGGTTGCCGCAGTTGATATTCAAATTCTACACGAGATAGAAGTGTGTTCCTGACAGAAAGCTGAAAGCTCATGCCGCCGCCAATGGGCCCGCTTCCCAGCGCGCCGTCGCCCTGCGCTGGCGGACGAACACCAAGATCTCGGCTCCCAGCCAGGTAGCCGCGCCGACGCCGATCCCCCACCCGTACCAGCCGGTTTGGACCCACCACGGTGTCCACAGCCAAATGAGTGCAAGGGAAAGCGCAACCACTTTCATGAGCAGACCTGCAACCAGCATTCTGATGGATCCGGACAGGGCCTTCGGGGCAGCGAAATGGAGCACCAGGAGGCTGAGCCCAAAGGTGGCGATGATCAGCGCGCTGGCGGTCATGATGCTGTAGATTCCGACGATGCCGATGTCGTTCAGGGCCAGGAAGCAGAAGAATACCGTCACGCAGACCACGGCGGCGAAGCTGCGGTGCAGCCGCCGGATCCACGGCGAGGG
>DATIMB010000479.1:0-1929 GCA_035475875.1 Micrococcaceae bacterium | reverse complement strand
ACCAGGACGGTGAACGCTGCCAGCGGGATCAGCGCCAGCGCGAACATTTCCGGGTGCATGCTGCCAGGGTAGAAAACGGCGATGATCGCGATGGCAATCAGGTCGTCGACGACGGCAAGGGTCAGCAGGAAGGTACGCAGGGCGGTGGGCAGGTGGGTACTGATGACGGCGAGGACGGCCAGTGCGAAGGCGATGTCCGTGGCGGTAGGGATGGCCCAGCCGTGTAGTACCACCGGGCCGGCGGCAAGATTCACCAGGCTGTACAGGAGCGCCGGGACGGCGACGCCGCCAACGGCCGCCGCAACCGGAACCACGGCGCGGCTGGGATGGCGGAGGTCGCCGGCAACGAACTCGCGTTTGAGTTCCAGCCCGGCGACGAAGAAGAAGAGGGCCAGCAGCCCGTCGGCGGCCCAGTTTCCCAGACTGAGGTTCAGGTCCAGGAAGTCGACGCCGATATGCAGGTCGCGCAGGGAGAAGTAGCTCTGTGATGCGGGGGAGTTGGCCCAAACCAGGGCGACGACGGTGGCGGCCAGCAGGAGCGCTCCGCCGACCGTCTCCTTGCGCAGGATGGCGGTGATGCGCAGATGTTCGGGGTAGCTGGAGCGCTTGAAGATCCGGGTTCGGCCGGTGGAGGGGTGGGCGGGCATGGGCGGTCCTCGCAGACAAACGAAACGGGTACGGCAAAACAACTGCCGACCAGACTTCCCGGCGCACCTGCTTTGATTCTACCGCCTGAGCCCGCAGCCACCACGGTGGGCAACCTAAACCACACCGGCCACGTGTCGGCCCGCGGGCCCATCTGGTCAGCCAAACCGCCTCAGCCGCGTGTCAGGCCGCAGGCCCACATGGTCAGCCAGACCGGCCCGGACGCGTAGCGACCCGCGCGGCCGAGGGCCGGCCTAGCCGAGGAGTGCGCGCACCCCGATGACCGTCGTCGCCAGCCCCAGCACCATGGAAGTGCTGACCAGCATCAGTTGTACGGTCATGAACCGGGTGGGGCGGCCTGCCTCGTCCCGTGCCTGCGGGTCCTTAAGTATCCGGCGCAGCATCAGCGGCCAAACCACCAGGGCCCAAAGGCCGGCCAGGATCAGGACAGCGGACAGGGGCACGGGCAACTGCATGGAAGACTCCGGGGATCAGTGGATGTTCGGGCGATGTCCGGGGCGGGGCGTTGCCCGTAGCCGGTCAGGATGGGTGGTTGGCCATCCAGTCCTCCGCTGCGCTTGCCTGCAGATTGAGGGCCTTGCCCACCATCGGCTCGGCTGCCGCCGCAATTTTCGGTCCCAGGAACGGAATCGAGGAGTTGACCGAACCTTCCAGCGAGAGTTCGGTGCCGTCGCCATCCGCCCTCACGTGCTGGACCGCGGTGACCTTCAACGGGACGCCCCCGACGTTGAGGGTGATCTGGACTTCACGCGAGCCGTCAGCAGCGGGGGCGGCCCATTCCTCCGTCTGGGTGACCTTCAGGCTCGAGCCGATCATGGTTTTGGCGAGGTCCGGCAGCCGATCGGTGGGGAGGGTGCGCAGCACCCTGGTGCTAAAGGCGCCGGCCAGGTCCCCGGTCAGCTCGAACGATTCGAGGGTGCCGCCCACGGATTCGCTGATGTGCCGGATAAAGGCCTCGTCGTTGAACACTTCCGTGACACGCTGTACGGATGCGGGCAAATGGGTGGATGCGCTCAGCGGCATAGTTCCTCCGATGGGGTTGGACCGCGCGGCATGGCTCGGCCGCGCGTGGTGCAGTTACCTATCCTATGCGCAGCCCTCGTCCCTGCCGTGCTTCCGGTGCGTCCCCTGCCCTGGTTGCCGTACCACGGGCGGCATGAGCGCGCCGCAGAGCGTAAGCTGGAACGCGTCTCCCGGGGTTCTTTGTGAATTTCGGGTATTTGTGTTGTGCCCTGGGCCCCTCCGACGTCGGGCCAGTGTGCC
>DATIMB010000478.1:0-4041 GCA_035475875.1 Micrococcaceae bacterium | reverse complement strand
AAGGAAGAAGCCGGCGTCGACCTGGATGAGATCGACTGGAAGAAGCTGGACCCGCGCCAGTACGATCCGCGCCGGATCATCCGCGATGCCCTGATGGATGATGACGAGACGGCTGCGGTTAAACCTGTTTCCCCAGGTGGTCCGGCCGTCGTCGAACCTGCTCCATCCGCTCCCCCGCCCTATCCGGCCGAGCCGGCCAAGCCGCTGCAGCGGCTAACCGCCGGGCAGGCTGCCCCGTTCGATGTCGAGGCGACCTAGAACGCAGCCGGCAGCGGCACAAACTGCTCATTGAGGCGGCGAACTCATTGAGCAGGAGATGGCCCTGCTCACCGACTCGGCCAACTCAGTGAGCAGGGAAGTCCCGGCACCCATGGGCCGGCGACAGGACCACCTCCGTAGCCGATCCAGGGCTTATTTCGGGGCAATGTCGAGGTGCAGGCCGGACAACCCCCGGGGCCGGCTGGCGAACTGGTCCGCGATCGAAACCAGGGCCACCGCCGCCGGCGAGTCGGGGTCCGCCAGCACAATGGGTGTCCCGCGGTCGCCGCCTTCGCGCAACGCGATGTCCAGCGGGATCTGCCCCAGCAGCGGCACTGGTGTATTGACTGTCTGGCTGAGCCGTCCGGCCAGAATCGCCCCGCCTCCGCTGCCGAACAGTTCCATGGTCCCGCCGTCGGGCAACGGCAGGAAGGACATGTTCTCCACCACCCCGGCCACTTTCTGCCCGGTCTGCAGAGCGATGGCGCCAGCGCGCTCGGCGACGTCCGCGGCAGCGCTCTGCGGGGTGGTCACCACCAGGATTTCCGCCTTGGGCAACAGCTGGGCCACCGAGATGGCCACGTCGCCGGTGCCCGGAGGCAGGTCCAGGAACAGCGCGTCCAGGTCGCCGAAGTACACGTCGGTCAGGAACTGCTCCAGCGCGCGGTGCAGCATGGGCCCGCGCCAGGCGACCGGCCGGTTCCCGGTCACGAACATGCCAATGGAAATGACCTTCACGCCGTAGGCCACCGGCGGCAGGATCATCTCGTCCACCTGGGTTGGCTTCTGTGTGATCCCCATCAGTCCGGGGACGGAAAAGCCGTAAATATCCGCGTCCACGATCCCCACGCGCAACCCCTTGGCCGCCATTGCGCAGGCAAGATTGACCGTCACGCTGGATTTGCCCACGCCGCCCTTGCCGCTGGCCACCGCATAAACCCGGGTCAGCGAAGCGGGTTCATTGAACGGGATGCCGCGCTGCCCGCCGGCGCCCTTGAGCTGTTCCTTCAGAGCCTGGCGCTGTTCGGCGGTCATCACGGTCAGCTCGACGTCGACGGAGGTGACGCCGTCGAGTGACCCAAGCGCCCGGGTGGCATCGGCGGTGATCGTGCCGCGCAGCGGGCAGCCGGCGACGGTGAGGCGGACGACGGCGCGTACCCGGCCGCCGTCGTCAACCGTGACGGACTGGACCATACCCAGTTCGGTGATCGGGCGGCGCAGTTCCGGATCGATCACCGCGGCCAGGGCAGACAGCAGCGCGGACTGGCTGTGCATTCCCACGCTCAGCTGCCCGAGCCGGAAGTGGCAGCGGGACTCCGGACCGGCCTGACCCGCGGGATGCTCTGGGTCCGGGGGGCCCCCTTGCTGTCCCGCGAGGATTCGCGCCGGTCCGTAGACCGGTCGGCGGCCTCGTCGTCCTCAGTCTCCTGGCTGGCCAGCAGCTCCTCCAGCACGCTGCGCAGTTCGGAGCGGACAAAGTCGCGGGTGGCTACCTCGCGCAGCGAAATCCGCAGAGCGGCAACCTCCCGGGTCAGGTACTCGGTGTCCGCCAGGTTGCGCTCGTCGCGCGCCCGGTCCTGCTCAATGGTCACCCGGTCACGGTCATCCTGGCGGTTCTGCGCCAGCAGGATCAGCGGAGCGGCGTAGGAGGCCTGGGTGGAGAAGAACAGGTTCAGCAGGATGAACGGATACGGATCCCACTTGAAGCCGACCAGCCCCACCACGTTGAACAGGATCCAGACGATGACGAAGATCGTCATGTACAACAGGAAGTTGGCGGTGCCCATGTAGCGGGCGAACCGCTCGGCGAAGCGGCCGAACGCGTCCGGGTCGCTGGCCAGCGTGGGCCAGAATTTGGAACGCAGCTCGCGCGGTGTGTCCAGCCCTCCGGCCAGGGAGGGACGCTTCTCAGCCAATGCGGCCTCCTAGTTTTCTGATCGGTGCGCCGTCTTCATGGGTTCGCCAGTCGTCCGGGAGCAGATGGTCCAGGAGGTCGTCAACAGTCACCGCCCCCACCAGACGTCCGGCGTGGTTGACCACCGGCAGGGAATTCAGGTTGTAGGAGGCCATCGTGTGGCTGACCTCGCTGACGGTGGCCTGGTCCGAGACCGGTTCCAGGTTCTTGTCCACGATGGAGCCCAGCTGTTCCGGCGGTGCACTGCGCAGCAGCTGCTGGATATGCACCACGCCCAGGAAACGGCCGGTGGGAGTCTCCAGCGGCGGGCGGCAGATGAAGATGGCCGAGGCCAGCGCGGGGGAGAGCTCCTCGCTGCGCACATGGGCCAGTGCCTCCGCCACGGTCGCCTCCGGCGGCAGGATCACCGGGACGGGCGTCATTAGGCCGCCGGCGGTGTCCTCGTCGTACTGCAACAGCCGGCGGACGTCGTCGGCCTCCTCCGGAGCCATCAGTTGCAGCAGCTCCTCCGCCTTGGCCGAGGGCAGGTCCGCGAGCAGGTCCGCCGCATCGTCCGGGTCCATTTCCTCCAGCACGTCGGCTGCGCGCTCGTTGTCCAGGGCCGAGAGCAGGGTCACCTGGTCCTCTTCGGGGAGCTCCTGCAGCACGTCGGCCAGCCGCTGGTCCTGCAGCTCCGAGGCCACCTCGATCCGGCGCTTGTCACTCATTTCCTGCAGTGCATCGGCAAAGTCCGCGGGCTTGAGGTCCTCGTGGGTGGCCACGAACTGGCTGGCCCCCTGCGGCTCATTGTCCGCGCCCTGGTTCGCATCCGCCCACTCGATCAGCAGGGTATGGCCACGGCGGAGTCCGCGCAGCCGCGACGCGGAGGTGACCCGGCGGACAAAAAGCTGCGACACCAGCCAGTCGCCGTTGCGCTGCTGGTCCATGGCGATGTCCTCAACGATGGCATCGCCGCTGCCGTCCATCAGGGAGACCTTCCGGTCGAAGAGTTCCCCGACCACCAGCATCTCCGCGCCGCGCTGTTCAAACCGGCGCAGATTGACCAGGCCGGTGCAGATGATCTGCGCCTGGTCCATGGAGGTCACCCGGGTCATCGGCACGAAGACGCGCTTTTTGCCGGGAACTTCGACGACGATGCCAACCACGTGCGGGGCGGCGCCGCGCTGCCCGCGTGCGAGCACTACGACGTCACGCAATCGGCCCAGCCGGTCACCCAGCGGGTCGAAAACGTCCAGTCCTAGCAGACGCGCAACAAAGACGCGTGAGGGATTTGTGCTCACTAGTACAGGCTACGTCGAAGCGCGGATAATGGGGCAATCCGCGCCATCCTACGCCATCGCGGGTGTACCGCCGGCAGCGGATGGCGGTGGACAGCGTTTGCTCGACCCGCTGTGGGTCCTTTTGCACTCAGCAACAGATGCTGGTGCTGGTGTTGCTGCTGGGCCTGGAGAAGTGGCGTAACCGCCCGGGACAGCCGTTATCTGTTGTGGAGTGTAAATATTCCGCTCTTTGTACTTTGGGAGTTCACTGCCAGCGATAACCCTGCGATTCCCCGTCGTTATGGGAGACAATAGCCATATGGCTAACCTTTTTGGACGGACCCGGGCTCTTGACGAGTCGCGCAGTGTGCCCACCGGAGACACGGTCGGGGCCTACACTTCGTACCTGGATGCCCAAAAGGCCGTCGACTACCTGGCCGACCAGCAGTTCCCCGTCCAGTTCGTCTCCATTGTCGGCAACGACCTGAAGATGGTGGAACGCGTGACCGGCCGGCTGAGCTATCCGCGGGTTGCACTGAACGGGGCACTGACCGGTGCCTGGTTCGGGCTTTTCGTTGGCGTCCTGCTCAGTTTTTTTGCCCCCGCTTC
>DATIMB010000477.1:0-3059 GCA_035475875.1 Micrococcaceae bacterium | reverse complement strand
ACCTCACCGTCGGGTGCGCCGCCACCGCTGATCCGCTTGACGGCAAACCAGCGGTGGTGTCCGTCGTCGGCCCTGGTAAGGCTGTACTGCCGGGGCTGGTGCGCCCCGTCGGGAACAGGCATCTGCAGCGTCACGTACTGGCCGGGCAGGGACGGCTTGACGTCGCGCTCGTCGGTACGTTCGACGACGAATGTCACCACGTCCTCGGTCTCCTGGATGCGCTGGGCCAGCCGCCAGCTTCGCCAGACGGTATCGGGCGATAGGCCGACCTCGTCATAGAGTCCGCGTTCCAGGCCGATCAGGGTGTTGGCCATCAGCCAGTACACCTCGTCCCATGCCGCGGCCACCTCAGGGGTGACTGCATCGCCCAGCACATCGGCGATCGCCCAGAACAGGTTGTCGTGGACCACCTGGTACTGGTCCGGTTTGATGCCCAGCGAGACGTGCTTGTGGCTGACGCGTGATAGCAGCGTTTCCGGCAGTTCGTCCGGGTTGTTGACCAGCATCCCGGCAAAGGCTGCGATGGATCCGGCCAGTGCCTGCTGCTGGCGTCCATCCGCCTGGTTTCCGCGGTTGAATACCCCGTCGAGCAGGCCAGGATGCGCTTCAAAAAGGTGCTGGTAGAAGCGTTGGGCAATTTCGTTGATGTTCTCACCGACCACCGGCAGGGTGGCCTGGATGACGGGAACGGATGATTCTGACAGCATTCCTTATGCTCCTTGGTCTTGGGGTCCGTCTGCCGCAGGTCCCTCGGGCGGCTGGGCCGGCGGCGGGGGTGCAGGAGACGGGGGCGGCTGCGGCGGCTCAAACCGGGGCAGGTGGCCCAACTGGTCCACCTGCTCGGCCAGGGCATCGATGACGGCGCGCAACTGGACCTGCGCCACCCTCGTGTAGGTACGGACGTACTCGATTTCGGGGATCGAAGGTCCCTGCCCTGGCTCGGGCGCCCCTGCCGGTTGTTCCGCCGGTCCGGCTCCGGGGCCTGCAGGGGCAGCTGCGGTGCTGCGGGCGGCGGCGTTCTCTTCCGCCTTCTGCAGGATCTCCGCATACTGCTGCCTGGCCGTGTCGATCAAGTCGTGCGCATACTGCTCCGCATCGCTCACATGCTTATCCGCAATGACCTGTGCCCGGCTGAGGAGGTTGACCGTTTCGGCGCTGACATCCATCTTGACGCCCTGCTGGTTCTGCTCCGCCTCCTGCCTGAGCTTGCGGATCTCTGCTTCGGCCGCGAGCAACTGGTCAGCGGCCGCGCCCAGGAACTGGTTGACAGCCGGCGCATCGTAGCCGCCGTGCCGGGCGACGGGAAAGACGGCATTGCGGACAACGTCCGGGGTGAGGCGGCCATCCGGTTGCTGGTCGCCGTGTGGAGCGGTCATTAACTGTCACCTGTTTCGTTCTCGCCGATCGCAGAGGAGTTCTCCTCAAGGGTTGCGAAGGTCTCATACCGGATGCTCCCGTGGGGGAGCCCGGCTGCCTGTAGTTCCCCCACCGCATGGCTGACCATGCGCGGTGACCCGCAGACCAGTGCGATCCTCCCCGCCCAGGACTGCTGCCGGGCGGCGGCGGACCCCACCAACCCCTGCAGCCCGTGATAGGTCGGGTCGTCCGAAACGACGGGCCGGTAGCTGAACCAGTGCTGCTGGGCGAGCGCCATCAGCTTGTCATTTTCGTACAGGTTCCATGGCAGCCGCGCTCCGTGGAACAGATCCACGCGGGGGCCGGACCCGGCAGAGTCCCACTGCGCCCGGATCTGGTCCAGCACCGCCGCCAGTGGAGCAAGGCCGGTTCCGCCGGCGACCAGCAGCAGATCATGGCCACCGGCCGGCAGAGTCAGCTGATCACCCATCGCGGCCCCCAAGCGGGCGGTATCGCCGCGCCGCAGCTTCCGGACGGCGGTGCTGCTGAACTGGCCGCCGGGGACAAGCTGGATGTGCAGCTCCACAATCCGGTCGTCGCGAGGCGCATTCGCCGGTGTCACATAACGCCAGAGGCGGGGAAGTTGCTCGATTTCCATCGCCATGGACTGGCCCGGCAGGTACTCCATCGGGACGTCTGTCCGCAGCTGCACCACCGACACATCGATGCTGCGCCGGTCGACGGAAACCACCTCGGCATCCCACCAGGGAGGGGTGGTATCCGCAGCGTCCTCGGCGGCAATGACCATGACCTTGGCTATTTGACCATAGGCGGAAGACCAGTCTGCCGCCACGCTGTCCGTCCATTGCGGGCCGAGGAACTGCTTGAGTGCAGCCATCAGGGAGGCGCCGACGGCCGAATAGTGCTCCGGCTGGACCGCGAAGCGCCGGTGGTCCCGGCCCAGCTGCTCAATGAAGTCGGTGACCTCATCCAGCTTGTCCACGTTGCTGACGATATGGCCCAGTGCGCTGAAGAGCTTGTCCCGCTGGCTTGCCATGGAAACCGGGAACATTTCCCGCAGTTCCGGATGGGTGATAAACAGATGCGAATAGAAATAAAGGGGCGCTTCGTCGCCGGCGCCGGAGACGGTGGCCCAGGTTCGTTTGAGTGCCTCAGCATCCATTGAGTTGCCTCTGCCGGGGGTGATCCCCGGCGGTGTGGACCGCGGGTGTGGGCGGTTCGCCTGCTGATTTCCGGGCCGGATTCATGGGCCGTCTTCCTCTCCCGGTACTAGGTTCCTGGTGGAGGTTCAAGCTCTATTCTACAAACAATTGGTCCGCGACGAACGGTCCGGGCCGAACCCGGGCCGATTGGTCCAGGCCCGGCAGGACCGTAACTTCGGGCTACGCCAGGAACCGGTTCCGGCTCGCCAGCATGGCAAAGACGGACATGACCACCATGACCGCGGCGGTCAGGCCGAGCGGGATGCTCCAACTTCCCGTGAGGTCGTGCAGCCACCCGAAGGCCACCGGACCCGCGGCCGCCAGAAGGTATCCGACCGACTGGGCCATGCCGGACAGTGCGGCGGCCTGGCTATGGTTGCGGGTACGCAGACTGAACAGTGAGAGTGCCAGGACAATCGTCGAACCGCATCCCAGTCCTCCGGTCACCGTCCAGAGCAGGGCCAGCTGCGGAACCAGCAG
>DATIMB010000476.1:0-3853 GCA_035475875.1 Micrococcaceae bacterium | reverse complement strand
GTCCTCCCGGCTGTTCCAGGAAATCCGCGAAAAGCGCGGCCTGGCCTACTCCACGTACTCCTTTGCCTCCGCCTACGCCGACGCCGGCTACTTCGGCATGTACGCCGGCTGCGCACCCCAGAAGGTTCCGCAGGTCATCTCGCTGCTCACCGCCGAGTTGGAGAAACTGGCAGCCGAGGGGATCGGCACCGCGGAGCTCACCAAGGCCGTCGGCCAGCTCTCCGGGGGCATCGTGCTGGCCTTGGAAGACACCGGCTCCCGGATGTCCCGACTGGGACGGGCGGAACTGGTGGCGGGCGAGTTCCTGGACATCGACGAGACCCTCACCCGGATCGGCGACGTCACTGTTGACCAGGTGCAGGAATTGGCGCGCGAGCTAGCCGCATCGCCCCGCACCGTCACCGTCGTCGGGCCCTTCGAGGAAAGCGAAACCTTCGGGCTCTGAGCCAGGCGCGCCCCGCTTACTGCACAAGCCGATGCCTCAGCTGCGCGTGAAGGTGCCCAGGCCTGTCTGGTCGTAGAAGTCCAGCCGGACGCTGGAGGCCGTCCCGCCGGCGCCGATGGTGAAGATGGCGCCGGCAAGACCGTTGGCGTTCTCGCCGATGGTTTCGAAGCTGAACGTGTTGCCGTCAAAGTGCGTGAGCTTGAACGCGGTGGGTTTCGCGGCCGGGCCCATTGTCATGCTCAGCTGGCCGTTGGCCGCACTGACGGTCAGCGGGCCGTAGTAGGAGTTGGCGTAGGTGCCCGTATAGGCCGCCTCGCCCTGGGCCGGTGCGGGCCGCTCCGGGGGCTTGCCGTAATCCACCGGCGGCTGCTCGGCCTGGTCTATCTGCCGGAACTGGGCGGCCGTGAAGCTCAGCCAGTCCACCGTAGGCGCCCCGTGCTGCGCGGTGTCCAGGAATCCGGCAGTGATAGCCTCGGGGATCCCCTGCGGCCGGCCGTTGGTCAGGGCCACGATGCCCAAATCCTCACCGGGCAGCATAGCGACCGAGGTGGCGGCGCCCAGGTTGAACGCGCCTGAGTGGCCCAACTGGACCCGGCCCTGGTCGTCCGTGGAAACATTCCAGCCCAGTCCGTAGAACCGTGCCCGGCCCGCCGGTGTGGCGGGCAGTCCCGTAATGGAGTGCGGCACATGGGTTGCCAGCAGCGCATCGGGGTCAATGATCTGCTGGCCGTCGTACTTGCCGTTGCCGAGCTGCAGCCGGAGCCATTGGGCCATGTCCCGCACCGAGGAACTGGCTCCGCCGGCTGGTGCCTCGGCGTCAGCGTCGCGGGTGTATTTGGCCACCCACGTCTTGTCTCCTGTCGGGACATGGATGACTGCCTTGTCCGCGGCGCGTTCATAATCGGCGTGCCGGTAGCTGGTCTCGGTCATCTTGAGTGGACCGAAAAGGATTTGCTGGGCCAGGTCCTCCCACGGCAACCGCATAGCATCGGCCGCGGCCTGGCCACCCTCGGTGTAGCCGAAGTTGCTGTAGTTGTAGCTGGCACGGAAGGGGGTCAGCGGTTGCTGGCTGAGATGGCTGAGGATGTAGTCCCGGTCGAACCCCAGGTCCTCAAGCAGGTCGCCGGCTCCCGTGTGCAGGCCGCTGCTGTGCGAAAGCAGGTCGGCGAAAGTGGCGTTGCGGGTAACATACGGATCCTTAAGCGAAAAGTCCGGGTTGTACTTGATCACCGGATCGTCCCATTTGATGGTTTTGCTGCCCACGACTCCGGCCACCACCGTCGAGGCGAGCGGCTTGGACAGCGACGCCAGCATGAAGACGGTGTCCGGATCGACCTTGTCCGGCTTGCCGACCTCGCGCACGCCGAACCCCTTCGAGTAGAGCACCTGGTCCTTGTAGACCACGGCGACGGCGATGCCGGGCACGCCGGTCCGGTCCATCGCGTCCTGCACCTGCCCGTCCAGCTGCTTCAGGGCGTTGTCCACCTTCTGCCGGTCCAGCAGCGGCGGCACCCGGGACGGGGGTTGCGGCAGCAGCGACCCGGAGGGCGCCGGAGAGGTAGCTGCGGCCGGGGCCGGCGCCGAGGCATTCGGGGTGCAGCCGGTGAGCAGGGCCACCCCCATCGCCAGTGCGGCGGGCCAGCGACGTGCTGCGGGTGTGCATAGGTGCTGGGTCATGATGGCTCCTCGGCGCGGTTTGCTCCCATTGTTCACCCCAGAAGGTCGCAGGGCCATAGACCTACGTGTCCGGATGGAGTCTGACCCAGGGGCTCCGGCTCCAGGGGCTCTGACGGCTGGCGGTCTGGAGGCAGAGCCGCCCGGCACTTGCCGCCGTCAGCCGCCCGGCACCAGCCGCTGTCAGCCGCCGTCGCTGTCAGCCGCCGTCGCCGTCAGCCGCCGTTGCCGACCGCCTCCAGGATGCGGGTTTTCGGCGCTCCCGCCAGTGCCGGGGACGCGGCCGTACTGCGCCAAACATCGTGCTGCAGACGGCCCAGGAACGCGGCAGCATCTCCGGATGCCCGGAAATCAAGTTCCAGCACCACATAGTGGTCGTCATCCACGGGTGTGGCGATCCGGTAGGCGCTTACGCCGGAGGCCAGACGGTCCAGGGGGTCCGAGTCGAAGGCGGCCTTCCACATCCGGTAGTCCTTGATTCCATGTTCGATCTGGAGGGTGAACATTGCATGTCCTTCCGTTGTCAGTATGGAGCTTCACCGTAGGCCCCCGGTTACCTCGGCCGGAATCCCAGAAAACTGGGATAGCGCCGTGCCGGGACGGACGCGGAGCCGGTGGAGCATACTGGGTCCATGACCACCAGCTGGGCCGTCAACCGCACCCGAGAACGGGTGGAACGGCTCTGCTGCTCCGGTCTGGAGGACCACGAGCTCCGCAGCGTGCTGCTGTCGGAAATCGGAACGGTGGTGGGCTTTGACTGGTATGCGTGGCCGCTGTCGGATCCTCAGTCCGGGGTGGGGATCGCACCGATGGCCCGCATACCGTGCCCGGATGAACTGCCGCTGCTGATCCGGCTCAAGTACCAGACCCGCCCCAACCGGTGGACTGAACTGCTGCGCAACGGATCCCCGGCCGCGGGACTGGCTCAAGCGACCGGTGGCGAATTGTCCAGCAGCGTTCTCTGGGACGGGCTGCTTCAGCATTTCGGAATCGTTGACGTACTCTCCGTAGTGCTGGCGGACCGGTTCGGCTGCTGGGCCTGGCTGGACCTGTGGCGTGGTGGCGGCGCGCCGGTGTTCGCCCCTCAAGAGGCGGACTTCCTGGCAGCTATTGCGCCGGTGGTCACCGCGGCCCTGCGGGACTGCCGCGCCCGTGACTTCCAACGCGGCCCCGGCCCGGCAATCCCGCTGCCGGCACAGGCCGTGCTCACCCTTGACGAGGACCTGGCGGTGGTGGGACAGACGTCCTCAGCGGCCGCCTGGCTGGAGCTATTGCAGCGGGGACCCCGGCCGTACGACGGTGTCCCGGCGGAGGTCCTCAACGTCGCCGCCCAACTGCTGGCCCGTGAGGCCCGGATCGATGACCGCCACGCCGCGTCCCGGCTGCCAATCGGCGGGGGATCGTGGGCAAGCCTGAGCGCTGCCAGGATGGATCCCGTCGCGGCCCGGGGAACACCGCCGCTTGCCGTGACCATCCAGCAGTGCCTTCCCGAGAGCCGGCTCGCCGTTTTCGTCCGCGCTTTCGGCCTCAGCCGGCAGGAGCGCCGGCTGCTGGAGCTGGGCGCGCGCGGGATGGATACGGCGGAGCTGGCACGGCAGCTGGGGATCACTGCCTACACCGTGCAGGACCAGTTCAAGTCCATGTTCGCCAAATGCGGGGTCCGGAGCCGCAGCAGCCTGCTCGCGTTGGCCCTGGGCGGTTACGAAGCGGACAGCCCCTAGGCCGCCACCAGCC
>DATIMB010000475.1:0-2952 GCA_035475875.1 Micrococcaceae bacterium | reverse complement strand
ACCCATGGCTTAAAGGTATCGGCAGGCGCCGGCGTTTGGGGGACTCCTGCAGATGTTGCTGGGCCTGTTCGAGGTTGAGCGCCTGATGACCTATACCGCCGCGAAACTGGCGATGGAACGCAGGGAGCGCGGTTTGAAACTGAATCTGCCTGAAGCCATCGCCGTTATCACGTCTTATCTGCTGGAGGGGGCCCGGAACGGCGGGACCGTCGCGGACCTGATGGAATCAGGCCGGGACATGCTCAGCCGGAATGACGTGATGGACGGCGTGCCGGAAATGCTGGGCCAGGTGCAGGTGGAGGCAACGTTTCCGGATACGGCGGTGATGGCCGTCAGGGAGCACTGCCTGGTCGTGTCCAGCCTGGCAGCCGATGCCGTCAGGCTACGCGGACAGCTGGAAGCGGCGGTGGCAGCGGCCTTCGATCATGCCCTGGTCGATGCACGGGAGGTCGGGGTGGACGCTGTTCCGGATGCTCCGGACCGTGCCCTCAGTCCGCCGCGGCAGGTGAGCGTGTGAGATCTGCAGGCCCGCCTGCGGGCTCGGCGGCTCCTTCCGGCCCGTCCTGTACCCGGTCCGGGCCGTCGTCGTCGTTCCTGCTGCGGTAGGTGGCCAGGAAGGTGCCAATCCTGCGGACCGCCTCCCTGATGTCTTCCTCGGAGGGCAGGATGACGAACCGGAAGTGGTCGTGTGCGGGCCAGTGGAACGCGGTGCCGTGCGAGACGAGGATCTTCTGTTCCTGCAGCAGGTCCAAAACGAACTGCTCGTCATTGCTGAAGGGGTAAACGGCCGGATCCAGTTTCGGAAACAGGTACATGGCTCCGGCCGCAGGAACGGTACTGACGCCCGGTATCTGGTTCAGCAGCCGGCAGGCCAGGTCGCGTTGTTCCCGCAACCGGCCTCCCGGTTTCACCAGGTCATTGATGCTCTGGTAACCGCCCAGCGAGGTCTGGATGGCGTGCTGGGCCGGGACGTTGGGGCACAGGCGCAGCGAAGCCAGCAATTCCAGGGACTCCCGGTAGGCGGCGGTGGCGGTGCGGCGCCCGGAGATGGCAACCCAGCCGGCGCGGTAGCCGGGCATCCGGTAGGCCTTGGAGAGTCCGGAAAAGGTCAGCACCGGGAGATCGCCGGCCACGGACGCTGTGTGGATGTGCACAGCGTCCTCGAAAATGATCTTTTCGTAGATCTCGTCGGAGAACAGCACCAGGTCATGCCGGCGGGCCAGTTCCACGAACTGCTCCAGGATGTGCCGCGGGTAGACGGCGCCGGTGGGGTTGTTGGGATTGATGATGACAATAGCGCGGGTGCGTTCAGTGATCTTCGCCTCCAGGTCTGCCATGTCCGGCCACCAGTGGTTCTGCTCATCGCACCGGTAGTGCACCGCCTCGCCGCCGCTGAGCATCACCGACGCGGTCCATAGGGGGTAGTCCGGGGAGGGAATCAGGACCTGGTCGCCGTTCTCCAGGAATGCCTGCAGCGTCATGGAGATGAGTTCACTGACCCCGTTGCCGATGAAGATGTCCTCGACGCCGATCTGCATCAGGCCCTTGGTCTGGTAGTACTGGGAGATGGCGGTCCGGGCGGAGAAGATGCCCTTGGAATCGCTGTAGCCCTGGGCACCGCGCAAGTGGTGGATCATGTCCACCACAATGGATTCCGGCGCTTCAAGCCCGAACGGTGCCGGATCGCCCAGGTTCATCCGCAGGATGCTGTGGCCCTCGGCTTCCATCTGCTTGGCCACGTGCTGGACCGGTCCCCGGAGGTCATAGCGGACATGGTTCAATCGGCTGGAATTCTGCATCGGGCGCATGCGTCATTCTTTCATATCCGCCGCAAATGGCGGGCGAAGGGGGCTCTTCGCCAGGAGTGGTGGGTCAGCCTCAGGCGCGTTTGCACGGTGCCGGGGAGCTCAGTCACTGCCCGACTCCTGCAGAGCGATGAGCGCCAATCCGGTCTGCGGGTCGACCCGCTTGCGCAGGTGGGCCGGCGTTTCGGTCAGCACAATCTCCATGGTGGGAAAAACGTCGAGTTTTTGCAGGTGCCCGCCTACCGCTGACGAGTCCTTGCGGCCGAGGACCAGGTGGGCGTGCAGCGCCGGTTTGCCGTCCTTGGTCGCGATGTCTCCGATCAGGGAGAGCAGTTCCATCTGTTCATCGAATCGGCTGCTGCGGTATTTAAGCGTCTCCGGGTCAAAATAGCCCAGCGTTGCCCCGCTGCAGGCGCCGATCGCGGTCAGGCTGGCGCCCGTTATGCCGTTCTCCTGGGCGAAGGAGGTGATCTGTTCGAACGCTTCGTCGCCCTTATCCATGACGAGGACGTAGGTGCGAAGTCCGTTTTCTTCATAGACCTGTCTGCTCAGCATGTCATTGCCTCCCGGATCGTCGGTTCCGTCGCCTCAAAGCCTAGCCCTTCAGCCGTCAGGTGGATGCCGTCCGGGCAGGCGTTGTCCGGGCCGGCGGCTGCTGGACCAGTGCGGGCATCGCCAGCACCGCGATGACGGTGAGCGCGGCGCTGATCAGCACGGCCACGAAAACAGCCGACGACGCCGAGATGATGGTCTGCGGGTCGGTGTTCCCGTGCGGCGTCCCGGCGTAGACGGCGTTGGCAACTGCGCCGAAGACGGCGACGCCCAGGGCGGAGCCGATGGAGCGGGCAAAGAGGTTGGTGCCAGTGACCACGCCGCGTTCGTTCCACTGCACGCTTGACTGCGCGGCGATGAGCGAGGGGGTTGCCACGAGTCCCAGCCCGAGCCCGACGATGAAGCAGCTGCCGGCAACCAGCATCACGTTGGGGGTGGAGGCGGTCAGGGCCAGCACGGCGGTACCGGCCAGGGAGATGGAGATGCCGATCAGGCCGGTGCTGCGGAAGCCGATGCGCAGATACAGCCGGCCCGACTGGGACGCGCTGATCGGCCAGCCCAGGGTCAGCGCCGCCAGGGCCAGGCCGGCCAGGAT
>DATIMB010000474.1:0-1976 GCA_035475875.1 Micrococcaceae bacterium | reverse complement strand
CTGCGCATGATCCGCTCCCGGGTCATCAACAGCATGGGTTTCCTGATGACCCTGACCGTGCTGATCATCGTCCTGATCACCAAGTTCGAACAGGGCGCCTGGATAGCCCTGCTGGCCATGTTCGTGCTGTTCCTGATCATGTGGAGCATCCGCGCCCATTACGACAACGTGGCCAAGGAACTGGCCGTGGACGAGGATTCCTCCCCGCGTGCCCTGCCCTCCCGCGTGCACGCCGTGCTGCTGGTCTCGCACGTGCGCAAGCCCGTGCTGCGCGCACTGGCCTTTGCCCGCGCCTCCCGGCCCTCCCGCCTCGACGCCATCACCGTGGACATTGATCCGGAGGAGACCGAGCGCACGCTGGAGGACTGGTCCAAGCTGGAGATCCCGGTACCGCTGACAGTGTTGGCGAGCCCTTACCGGGAAACGATCACACCGATCATGGACTACATCACCACCATGCGCCGCGAGTCGCCCCGCGACCTGATCGTGGTCTACATCCCCGAGTACGTGGTGGGCAAATGGTGGGAGCAACTGGTGCACAACCAGACCGCGCTGCGGATCAAGACGCGGCTGCACTTTGAGCCAGGCGTGATGGTGGCCAGCGTTCCGTGGCAGCTGAAGTCCTCCGAGGATTCCCAGAAATTCCAGGAAATGCGCTGATGGGCGCAAGGCAGATGGACCGCCAGGGCGGAACAGCCACCGGCAGCAGTGCACTGCAGTCGGACCTGACCCTGACCGTCGGTCCTGTGGCGCACGGCGGCCACTGCGTGGCACGGCATGAAGGCCGGGTGGTCTTTGTCCGGCACGCCATCCCCGGCGAGGTGGTGCGCGTGCGGCTGACAGGGCACGACGACGACGCGGCGCACTTCTGGCGCGCGGACGTCACCGAGGTGCTGGAGGCTTCCCCCGACCGGGTCCCGCACTTCTGGCCGGAGGCGGACGCACTGGCCGCCGCCGCCCAGGGGACCCTGCCGGTGGGCGGCGCCGAATTCGGGCACATCAGCCGGGAAGCCCAGCGCAGGCTTAAGGCGGCGGTGCTGACCGAACAGCTGCAGCGCCTGGCCAAGCTGGAGCCCGGCGAGCTGGCAACCGTTCCGGACGGGGCAGGCACTATTGGAGCAGGCCCTATTGCCGTCGAGGACATTGCTGTCGAGGACGTGGACGCCGACGGCACCGCGGAGCAGGCGGCCGGACTGGGCTGGCGCACCCGTGCCGGGTTCGCCGTCACCGGCGGCGGGATGGCACCGGACGGGCGGCACCGTCTGGGCATGCACGCACACCGGTCCACCAGCGTCGTTCCCATCCGCGAGATGCCGCTCGCGGTCGAGGGGATAAACGCGCTGCGGCTCTGGGAGATCGATCTGGAGGGGATTGTCCGGGTGGAGGTGGCAGCCCCGGCCAACGGTTCCGCTCCGCTGGTGCTGCTGGCAGCCGATCCCGCGCTGTCGCCCAAGTCCACAGGGCAGGTGCTGAAGCGGGTTTCCGCGCAGCTTGCGCGCGTGGCGGAGCGCGCCGACGGAAGGGACAACGCATCCCACCCGGGCAACCCGGCCCATCTTGACAGGGTGTCCGGCCAGGCCGCCTCATCCCACCCGGGCAACCAGGCGCAGCTGGACAGGGTGTCCGGCCAAGCGGCCTCAACCCACCAGGGCAACCCGGTATCCGTTGCAGGCTGGGATCCGGAGAGCGGAGTGCTGACGCAGTTGCGCGGGCGTGGCTGGGTTCGCGAATCCGGCGCCGGGCATGAATTCCGGGTCACCGGCGACGGTTTCTGGCAGATCCACCGGCGCGCTCCGGAAGTGCTCACCGCCGCCGCGCTGGGCTTCCTGACCGCTGGCGGATACCTGGACCAGGGCAGTGCCGTGGCGGACCTCTACGCCGGCGCAGGCCTTTTCACCGCACCGCTGGCAGACGCCGTCGGACCCACCGGAACAGTGCTGTCCGTGGAAGGCTCGCCCGGTACCAGCCGGGATGCC
>DATIMB010000473.1:0-2735 GCA_035475875.1 Micrococcaceae bacterium | reverse complement strand
CACCAGCCCGGCCGGAAGCGGCTCCAACGTGGTCGAGGCGCCAACGGTGCTGGTCCTGCCGTCGGGGGCGGCAAAAAGTGCGCGCATCCGCTCCGCGATCTCGTCCGCGAACAGCCTGGCGGCCTCCACTATCTCGTCCAGTTGCAGGTGCAGGTCGCGGAAATTCTTGCCCACCAGGTTCCAGTGGGCCTGCTTGCCCTGCAGGTGTAGTTCGATCAGGTCCACCAGGATCGCTTGAAGATTATCGGTAAGGGTTTGTGTGGCTTTCACTATCTCTCCTTTACGGGCACGGACCTTCTGCGGAAAACGCCGTCGTCGGATGCTGAACGAGGGCGGATTCTTTTTGACCGTACCGATTCCGCCGGAAGAAATCCACCATTGGTCGAACCGCTAATCCTGGGCAGAGCCGGGTCCGGCGCCGGTGTGCGCCACCTCCGAGGCGTCCTGCAGCAGTGCCAGCACACCATCCCGGTCCAGCACCGGCTGCCGGTATTCTTCGGAAAGAATACCCAGCATGGCCTGGGCGAATTCCTGATTGTCCGTCGCCAATGCATTACGGGCAAAAGCGACGTGGAAATTATTGGCAAAGGCATCCGACGCGGTCTGGGCTATGCAGTTCTGGGTGGAAACCCCTGCCAGCAGGAGCCGGTCGACGTTCCAATTGCGCAGCCGCAGCAGCAGGTCCGTGGCCATAAAGGCACTGTCGCGGGTCTTAACCAGGCGCGGCAGATCCGCGGCCTGCAGGCCCGGGACCAGTTCAGCCTGGCTGCTGCCGCGGAAAATGAAACCCTGGTCGTCCTCGAGCATGCTCAGGGTCCAGGTGGATTTGTCCCGTTCATGCTCGGTGCACACCATCAGCACTCGGATCCTGGCGCGCGCCGCGGCGGCTATGAGGCTGTTGCATTCGCTAACGACGCGGTCCTGCTGCCCACGCAGAACCGGCGCCTCAAAGAACGCGTTCTGCATATCAATGATCAGGACAGCGGTGGCCAAGGTGCGTTCCCTGATCCGGTGGCGGCGGCCATGTTGAACATGTGGGTGGCAAAACCGACGAAGAACAGGATGACCAGCAGCACCACGATGATGATGACGATGAGCCAGACCCGGGCGAAGGACCTCTTGGGAGCCGTTTCCGCCTTCGTCTGGCCTTCGTCGGCGTTCATCTGCGCGGCTGCGGGCGGGGTCTCGCCCGGGGGGACACCGCCGCCCGGTTCCAGGCCGGGAATGTTCTCCTCTTCCGGGTCCGGATTCATGCTCATCGGGGCCTCCTCCACCTAGTGCGTGCTGCCTGGCCGCCGGCCCGTATCCCCTGGCGGAAGCCGCCGGAACCGGCCCGGAGCGTACTCTTTAAGCATCGTGATTGCGTTAGCAGGCGTGCTCCAACTCTTGCACAATCGCCGGATGTTGGGAAGCATGCTTACTACCGACGTCGAAGGGTGTTGCCATGGAATTCAGACCCAGCACGGCTATCGTCACCGGCTCCGATTCAGGAATCGGACGGGCCACCGCGGTCGCACTTGCGGCGGCCGGGCTCGATGTCGGCATCACCTGGCATAGGGACCAGGACGGTGCGGAGCAAACTGCCAGCGAGGTCAGGGCGCAGGGCCGCAAAGCTGCCATCCGCCAGCTGGACACCACGGATCTGCCCGGCTGCGGGGATGCCATCGATGCCCTGGCGGAAGAACTGGGCGGGGTGGACGTCTTCGTGAACAATTCCGGGACCGGTGACGGAAAGAAGTTCCTGGAACTGGACTTCTCCACCTGGTGCTCGACCCTGGACACCAACCTTAACGGGGCCTTTGTCTGCATCCAGCGCGCGGCGCAACGGATGGTCCAGGCAGGGCACGGCGGACGCATCATCGCCGTCACCAGCGTGCACGAGACACAGCCCCGGGTCGGCGCCAGCGCCTACGACGCGTCCAAGCACGGGCTGGGCGGCCTGATCAAGACCATTGCGCTGGAACTGGGTGAGTACGGGATCACCGCCAATGCGGTGGCCCCCGGCGAGATTGCCACTCCCATGACGGGCCAGGCCAACGAGGACCCGCACGGTGTGGACCGGCCGGGGATCCCGCTGGGCCGGCCAGGGGACGCGCGGGAGATAGCGGCGGTCATCGCCTTCCTGGCCTCCCCGGCGGCAAGCTACGTCAACGGCGCATCCTGGCCGGTGGACGGCGGGATGCTGCAGATGGGTCCGCAGGGGGGTTCCCATATCACCAGCCACGACTGGCGCCAGGTCTAAGCCGGTTCCGATGCGCACCTTCGGCGTGGAGGAGGAGCTCCTGTTGGTGGATGTCCACTCCGGCAGGCTGGTGGCGGCCGCGCAGCCCATTCTGGAGCGGTACGGTGCCGGTGTGCGTGCCGGTGGCGCCCGGACGGGGGACACGGCGGGCAGCCAGCCCGGGGACGCGGGCAGCCAGCCCGGCAACACCGCGGGCCGCCGGCCCGGGGACGCGGGCAGCCAGCCCGGCAAGGAGGCATCGCCGTCGGAAGTCCTCAAACTCGAGGTCCAGCAGGAACAGATTGAAGTCGTCAGCCCGCCTTGTACCGGCATCGTGGAACTGGAGGAAGCGATCAAGCGCGGGCGCGCCCGCGCTGACACGGCGGCCAAGCTGGTTGGCGCCCGAGCCGTCGCCATGGCCACCGCAATCGAACAGGTCCAGCCGCATCTGGTTCCCAAACCGCGGTACCAGACCATGATGCAGCGGTTCGGGCTGCTGCTGAAGGAACAGCTC
>DATIMB010000472.1:0-4904 GCA_035475875.1 Micrococcaceae bacterium | reverse complement strand
TTGCTGACGGGGCCGCGGGTGTTACCAGGTGCGGGCCCAGCAGGGCATCGCGGCTGCGTCCGGGGCGCCGTTTTGCCCTCGTCACGGTTACGACCACTTTCGAGCAGTTGCGCAGCACCGCCGAACCGGTCCGGCCATCGGGGACCGGGCCGGTGCCCGAGGAACCTCCGGACCCGGGGGTGTTCCGTCCCGGCCGGGCCGCGTTCCCCCGGCCGGCCCGAAGCGGTGATCCAGCAGCCGGGCAGGACCCGGTTCCGGCACCCTCGCCCGTGCTCGAGCCACCCGATAACCAACGGCCCGAAACAATCCAATCGACCGACACGGTTCCGGCAGATCCGGTACCTGCGGATCCGGTGCCCGAGGATGCGGTACCTGCGGATGCGGTGCCCGGAGCCGGATGGCCGGTCGTCGGACAGGAAACCGCGTACAACAACTGGCCGGACAGCCCTTCCGATACCGGCATCGGCTGGCCGAACAGCCCTTCCGACGCGGGCATCGGCTGGCCGGAGCCCTTGCCACCGGAGTCGGGGATGGCTGTGCCCTGGCCCGGTGCGCCGCCGGATCAGGCGTTGTCCACCGGGGCGGGGTATCCGGTGGATCCTTCCCCGTCGCTGTGCGGCCAGCTCGGCCTGATCAGCCCCGGCACCCTGGCCCGGCTGGCCTGCAATGCCAGCTTCGAACGCGCCGTCCTCGATGCCAAGGGCGTGGTCCTGGAACTGGGCCAGGCCATCCGGCTGGCCACCCCGGCCCAACGCCGGGCGGTGTCCCTGCGCGACGGAGGCTGTATCCGGCCCGGCTGCAACCGCCCCGCCACCTGGTGCGACATCCACCACGTGATCTGGTTCTCCCGCGGCGGACCCACCGACGTGGCCAACCTCGCCGCACTGTGTCCATCCTGCCATTCCCTGGTCCACGCCGGACTGCTCGAAGTGACAATGATCGACGGACTGCCGTACGTGCGCTACGGGCCCACCGCCCGCAACCACACCTCCCTGAACCCGGTCCGGGGCAATCACACCAACGACTGGATCCGCAACACCTACTTCGACGCCCTCACCGACGCCAAAACCCTCGCCCACACCATCATCGGGGGAGCCTGACCACCGGACCCCGGACCCCGACAAGCCCCATCAGCTCGCGCACGCCCAGCGCCGACTGCCCGCAGCTTAACCCCCTGTTGACTGCGTCCTGAGGATGCTCCTGAGTCCGCGCGAGAGGTCCGCCGTCGAACCACTGGGAGAGGCCGCCGTCGAACCGCCGGTAGGGGCGCGTCGCCGACCACCAAGCGGGGAAAGGTGATAGGCTCAAACTCCGTGGTGCAGCGATCAAATTCCCGGTTCAGTGACCAGTCCAAGACGGTCAAACACATCTTCGTCACCGGCGGCGTGGCGTCCTCGCTCGGGAAGGGACTCACGGCCTCCAGCCTGGGCCACCTGCTCCGGGCGCGCGGCCTGTCCGTGACCATGCAGAAGCTGGATCCCTACCTCAACGTGGATCCGGGCACAATGAATCCCTTCCAGCACGGCGAAGTCTTCGTCACCGACGACGGTGCCGAGACGGACCTGGACATCGGCCACTACGAGCGATTCCTGGACGAAAATCTGGAGGGCTCGGCCAACGTCACCACAGGTCAGATTTACTCCACGGTGATCGCCAAGGAACGGCGCGGCGAGTACCTGGGGGACACGGTCCAGGTGATTCCGCACATCACGGATGAAATCAAGCGCCGGATGCGCCTGCCCGCGGAGGGCAAGAAGGCCCCGGACATCATCATCACCGAAATCGGCGGAACCGTCGGCGATATCGAGTCCCAGCCGTTCCTGGAATCGGCCCGCCAGGTGCGCCAGGACATCGGGCGCAATAACGTCTTTTTCCTGCACGTGTCGCTGGTGCCATACATCGGTCCGTCCCAGGAGCTAAAGACCAAGCCCACCCAGCATTCCGTTGCCGCGCTGCGCTCCATCGGTATCCAGCCCGACGCCATCGTGCTCCGCTCGGACCGGGTGGTCCCGGAACCGATGCGGGAGAAGATCGGCCGGATGTGTGATGTTGACATCGACGCCGTGATCGGCTGCCCGGACGCGCCCAGCATCTACGACATACCCAAGACGCTGCACGCCCAGGGCCTGGATTCCTACATTGTGCGTGCCCTGGACCTGCCCTTCAAGGATGTCGATTGGGCCAAATGGGACAAGCTGCTCGAAGCCGTCCATAATCCTGCCCACGACGTCGAGATTGCCCTGGTGGGCAAGTACATCGACCTGCCGGACGCCTACCTTTCGGTCACGGAGGCTCTGCGGGCCGGCGGCTTCGCGAACAATGCCAAGGTCAAGATCCGCTGGGTGCCCTCCGATGAGTGCGCCACCGAGGCGGGTGCGGCCAAGGCGCTCGACGGCGTCGATGCCATCTGTGTGCCCGGCGGCTTCGGCATCCGCGGGCTCGAAGGCAAGCTGGGGGCCCTGACCTTCGCCCGCGAAACCCAGCTGCCCTCGTTGGGACTGTGCCTGGGCCTGCAGTGCATGGTGATCGAGTACGCCCGCAACGTTGTGGGCCTGGAGGGTGCATCCTCCAGCGAATTCGAACCGGATTCCCAGTACCCGGTAATCGCCACGATGGAGGAACAACTGGACATCGTCGGCGGCAAGGGCGATCTCGGTGGCACCATGCGGCTGGGCCTGTACGAGGCCAAGCTGGACGAGGGATCCGTCGTCGCCGAAACCTACGGCGCCACCACCGTGAGCGAACGGCACCGGCACCGCTACGAGGTCAACAACAAATACCGCGACCAGATTGCCGGCAAGGGGCTGGTGTTCTCCGGAACCTCCCCGGACGGCAAACTCGTGGAATACGTTGAGCTGCCCCGCGAGGTGCATCCGTACTATGTTGCGACCCAGGCACACCCGGAGCTGAGCTCACGGCCCACCCGTCCGCACCCGCTGTTCACCGGCCTGGTGGCCGCGGCGCTGGACCGGCAGCGGGCCACCCGCCTGCTGGAGGTCTAAACCATGACCGGGCCTGCCGAGTCGTCGACTCCCGCGGATTCACCGTTTCCTGAGGATCCCTCCCTGCCGGCCGCGGCGCCGGTGATCAGCGAGGAGGATCTGGCGGACCAGGCCAGCCCCCGACCGCTGCTCTCCAGCAAAACGGTGTATCAGGGCCGGATCTGGAACGTCATCAGCGATGCGTTCGCGCTGGAGGACGGTGGCGAGCCGCTGACGCGTGACTACATCGACCATCCCGGGGCGGTGGCAGTGCTGGTGATGAACGACGACGGCCAGGTGTTGCTGCTGCGCCAGTACCGGCATCCGGTGAAGATGGCGCTGTGGGAGATCCCGGCGGGCCTGCTCGACGTTGCCGGTGAAGGTTTCGTGGCCGGTGCCGTCCGCGAGCTGGCCGAGGAGGCGGACCTGGTGGCCTCGGACTGGAATGTGCTGGCGGACGTCTTCAATTCGCCCGGCTCCTCCAGCGAGGCCATCCGGATCTACCTGGCGCGCGGGCTCACCGCGGTGCCGGAGGATCAGCGCCACGTCCGCACGGACGAAGAGGCGGAGATCCAGTTCCGCTGGGTGGATCTCGACGACGCGGTGGCGGCGGTCCTGGACGGGTCGCTGCACAACCCTTCCGCAGTCGTCGGCATCCTTGCCGTCGCCGCGGCCCGGGCCTCCGGCTTCGCCAATCTCCGTCCGGCAGATGCGCCCTGGCCGGCGCACCCCAGCCAGCGCGGAGCGTGAGCGCCGCCGCCGGCGCCATGGGCCGGGCCGTCACGGACTACCTGCAGCATGTGGGCGTCGAGCGCGGGTTGGCGGCCAACACCATGTCGGCCTACCGGCGCGACCTGGCCCGCTACCAGCGGTTCCTAGCCGGCGCGGGAGTCACCGACCCTCGCGAGGTGACCCGGCACCACGTAACGGCCTTCGCGCAGGCCCTCGGCGACGGCTCGGACGGTGCCACGGCGCTGGGGGTCCGCTCGGCCGCCCGCACCATTGTTGCCGTCCGCGGCCTGCATAAGTTCTGGGCGCTGGAGGGCGTCACGGCCACCGACCCGGCCACCGACGTCCACCCGCCGATGCCCGGCCGCCGCCTGCCTAAGGCCATCTCGGTTGACGAGGTCACGCGGATCCTGGAGGCTGCAGGCACGGACAGCGCGACGGGACTTCGGGACCGGGCGCTGCTGGAATTCCTGTACTCCACGGGTGCTCGTATCAGCGAGGCCGTCGGGCTGGACGTGGACGACGTCGTTCTCGGGGACCAAGACGATCAGCCGGCCGGACCCGCCGTCGTCCGGCTGTTCGGCAAAGGCTCCAAGGAGCGGCTGGTCCCCCTAGGGTCCTATGGCGCCCGGGCCATCGACGCCTACCTGGTCCGCGGCCGGTCCCTGCTTGCGGCCAAGGGCAAGGGCACCCCGGCACTGTTCCTCAATGCGCGCGGCGGCCGGATCAGCCGGCAGAGTGCATGGACCATCCTTAAAACCGCCGCCGAGCGGGCCAGCATTAGCAAGGATGTATCCCCGCACACTCTGCGGCACTCGTTCGCCACGCATCTGCTCGAAGGCGGTGCGGACGTGCGCGTGGTCCAGGAACTGCTTGGCCACGCCTCCGTTACCACCACCCAGGTGTACACACTGGTCACAGCGGACACGCTCCGCGAGGTCTACGCCGCCGCTCATCCCCGCGCCCTCGGCTAGCCCGCCGCCCGCCCCCGGCCCCTCCCGTTGAGTGTGGAGCTATGCCCCTTAAATAGCTCTGCCATGTCTCAGGACTTCGTGGACACTTGTTGGGTTGCCATGAATCCGCGGGGTTTGCCGTTGCCCAGTGATCTCGTTCCCTTGGCAGGGCGTGCGTGGTGCTGGATCTCGTTTCCCTGGTTGTCGTAGATTCTTAGGTCAGTGTCGTCGTAGAGCACGT
>DATIMB010000471.1:0-2852 GCA_035475875.1 Micrococcaceae bacterium | reverse complement strand
GGACGAGCCGACCTCGGCGCTGGACGTGTCGGTGCAGGCCAAGGTGCTGGAACTGTTCAAGGACATCCAGGCCGAGTTCGGCTTCGCGGCGCTGTTCATCAGCCACGACCTGGCCGTGGTGGACATGCTCAGCCACTGGGTCGGCGTGCTCTATAAAGGCAAGCTGGTGGAAGAGGGCATCGGCTCCCAGGTGATGGGCAACCCGCAGGACGCCTACACCAAACGCCTGATCGCCTCGCTGCCCGTCCCGGACCCCGCCGAACAGGCCAAGCGCCGCGCAGCGCACAAGGCGCTGCTGGGAGGCTGAGCCGCCTTTGAAACTAACCCGCAGATAGCGCAGGGAAACTGGGGTTTTCGTGCGTTATCTGCGGGTCAGTTGGAAAGGGACGGCTAATTCTGCGCCTTACGCAACAGATGGATCACTGCTATGTTGGCACCATCAATTCTGGTCTTGCCTGCTCATAACGACTATCCGTGTCCGGGCCGGGCGGGCGTACTAAAGGGAGGTTTCCGGCGTGAACGATATGCCCGAACATGACGAGCTGCCTTTGGCCGATTACGACCATATTCCAAGCGGGACGTTGCCATCGCGCATTTCAGGGTTGGACGAGGCGGGTGTAGGTCAATTGCTCAGCTACGAGCGTGCCCACGGTAACCGGCTCCCGGTTCTGCAGATCCTGGAAGTCCGTCTGGCCGCATTGAAAGGAGGAGCCGAGCCCACCGGCCCTTCTGCTCCGGACACGCCCGAAGTCAGTCAGACCCAGCAAGGGTCGAAGGTTTCTCCGGAAACGTCGGGACCGCCCATCAACCCGCCGTCCCAGGGTGTTCCCACCAACCCCGCGCAGCCGCGCTGACGGACTCGTGCGCCAATCAGCAGCGGCGTCGGGGGGATAAGCAGCCGCCCCTTGCTGCATCTGCTCGTCCATGCCTAGATGTTTGTGGCCGGCTGCCTCCTCAGCCGGTTCCTGTCGATGAAGTACGGATATCCTCAACAGATGGAAAATCCGAGCGTGGACGATGTCGAATACGACGGGCTGCAGGGACGTGTCTATGCCTCGCCTGGGGCCGGTCCGGCGGAGGCCCGGAACCGTCCAGCGGCTTTTGTGCTGCTCCACGGGATCGGCGCCTCGCACCGCTATCTGGCACGGCTACACCGGGAACTGGCGGCCACCGCACCCACATACTCCATCGACCTGCCCGGGTTCGGCGGTACGGCACGGCCGGATGTGCCGCTGACTGTCGAAGCGTACGCCGCATTCGTCTCCAAGGTTCTGGAGTCTCTGTCCGTCAGGTCCTGCGTACTCATCGGCCATTCCATGGGAGCACAGTTCGCCGTCGAGCTTGCGGTGATATCCCCGGCCCTGGCGTCGCACCTGGTGCTGATCGGGCCTGTGGTTGACCCGCAGCATCCAACTGTAAGGGAGCAGGCTCTTGCACTGTGCCTGGACAGCCTGCGGGAACCGCCTTCGGCCAATGCCATCATCCTTACCGACTACGTGCGCTGCGGCTGGCGCTGGTACATGACCGAACTTCCGGTGATGATGGGCTACCCGATCCACGAACGGATCGGCCTGGTCGCTGCCCCGGTATTGGTGCTGCGCGGGAGCCGGGATCCTGTTGCTCCCCTTCCCTGGTGCCAGTTGCTGCAACGGCAGGCACCCAAGGGCAGGCTTGTGCAGATCCCAGGGCAAGCACATATTGCGCAGCACAGTAAACCAGCGGCGGTGGCGCGGGAGATCCTGAGCTTCGTGGAGGATCCTGCCATAGCGCGAAAGAAGGATCAGTGATGGCGGCTGGAGGGTCGAGCCTGCGGGCACTGGGGTGGTGGATCCAGGATTACTGCTATGCCCTCCACTGGCAGATCCGGGGCCTCTTCAGCCGGCTGCAGTCCGCCTGCTTCCGCAGCGGAAGCGGGACGCCCGTCGTGGTTATTCCGGGAGTGTATGAGAGTTGGCAGTTCATGCTCCCGCTGATCGAATCCCTTCACGGCCGCGGCCATCCGGTGCACGTGGTCTCATCGCTGGGCCGGAACCTGTTGCCCGTTCCGGACGCGGGAGAGATGGTGGCGGCATACGTGAAGGGCCAGGGGCTGCGCGACGTCGTCATCGTCGCACACAGCAAGGGTGGGCTGGTCGGAAAATACGCCATGCTCAAAATGGACAGTGAGGCCCGGATCCGCGGCATGATCGCCATTTGCTCCCCGTTCTCCGGGTCGCGCTATGCCAGATTCCTCCCGCTCCGCAGCCTGCGCGCATTTTCCCCCCAGGACGCCCTCACCCTGGAGCTGGCACGCGAAGAACTCGTCAACGAACGGATCACTTCCATCTACGGTCTTTTTGATCCGCACATCCCTGACGGAAGCTTCCTTCCCGGAGCCCGTAACATCGAGCTCAAGCTCGGCGGCCATTTCCGCATCCTGGCCGATGTCCGCACCCTCGCGGCTGTACAGGCTGAATTGCAGCGCAAGTAGGTCCGCCGGAGGCATACATCAGGAACCGCTCTGCGCGAAGTACCACTCAATGTGCTCACGCAGCAGCCGGGCCGCCAGGTCCCCGTTCCGGGCGACGACGGCGTCGAGAATGCCGTGGTGCTGGTCCCGGAGCGTCTGGGCGACGGGCTGCCACTGCTCATGCGAGGGGACGGATTCTCGGACGTAGTCCATGATGGACAGGCGCAGCGAGTCCATCATGGCGGACACGACGGCGTTGCCGGCCAGGGTGCTCAGCAGGACGTGGAACTGCGAGTCGAGGTCATGGAACGACTCGCGGTCCAGGGCCGGGTCGTCCATCAGGGCCAGCAGTTCCCCGGCGCGGGCCAGGGCCTCGTCGTCGGCGGCCCGTTTTGTGGCGGCG
>DATIMB010000470.1:0-12795 GCA_035475875.1 Micrococcaceae bacterium | reverse complement strand
ACCTTAGTCAGGGACCCCTTGACCTATGGCGGGTCGACGCCTCGTCCGGGCACCCGCTCCGCCATGAAACTGGGGCGGGTGACAGTAGACTTGGCTGCAATGAAACGAACTGAGAACGCCCCGTCCATGGCGGTCGAAGCGCAGCCGGCCGCGACTGTCGAGCCTATAGCAGCCGGGGACGCCGCCGAGCCCGCAGCCGCCGGGGACGCAGCTGAGCCCGGAGCAGCCGGGGACGCCGCAGAAGCCGCGGAGGGCGCCGTCGAGCCTGCAGCAGCAGCTGCAGTGGAGGCTGCCATCGACCCGGCCCTGGAATCCACGGACCAGCGGCGCGCCCGTTTTGAACGTGACGCCATGCAGTACGTGGACCAGCTGTACTCCGCGGCGATGCGGATGGCGCGGAACCCCAGCGATGCCGAGGACCTGGTGCAGGAGGCGTACACCAAGGCGTTCTCCGCTTTCCACCAGTACCGGCCCGGGACCAATCTGAAGGCGTGGCTGTACCGGATCCTGACAAATACGTACATCAACCTGTACAGGAAGCGCCAGCGTGAGCCGCTGCAGTCCAATTCGGACCAGATTGAGGACTGGCAGCTGGCGAGGGCGGAATCGCACACCGCCACCGGGCTGCGCTCGGCAGAGGCCGAGGCGCTGGACCACCTGCCGGATTCGGACGTAAAGGACGCCTTGCAGGCAATTCCGGAGGAATTCCGCCTGGCCGTGTACTTCGCCGATGTTGAGGGCTATGCGTACAAGGAAATATCGGACATCATGGACACCCCTATCGGCACCGTGATGTCACGGCTGCACCGGGGCCGCAAGATGCTCCGCGACATGCTCGGCGACTACGCCAAGGAGCGTGGGTTCGGTGGCACCGCTGCCGGCAACGGCAGCAGTTCGGGGAAGGCGGCGACGGCTGCGGCCGCGGCTGCGACGGGCCAAGGCCCGCAGGGAAGCAAGGATCAGGAGAACAGGAAATGAGCGACTGCCAGAGTTTGGGCGATTGCGACGATTCGCGGATTTCGCGGATCTATGAATATCTGGACGGTGCGCTGTCCCGGGAAGACCTCGCGGACATCAAGGCCCATTTGGAGGGCTGCCCGGATTGCGCCCAGGAACATGACCTGGAATGCGTCATCCGCTCGGTGGTTCGGCGGTCCTGCAAAGAGGCGGCGCCGGAGAACCTGAAGGCCTCCATCCTGGAACGCATCCACGGGGCGACAACGGCGGACCTCCCCGGCTGATTTTACGGGCAGCGGCTGAGCCGACGGACGGGGGCTGCCGGCTGGCCCCCTATTGTGCGACGGCGGTTGCTAGCCGGCCAGTTTGTGACGCCGATGGCGGCTGACGGCTGGCCGGTCTAGGTCGCGATGGCGGCTCCCGGCAGGCCACTCTAGGGCTCCGCGGCGCCTGCCGGTTTGGGGCGCAGTTAGAGCACGGCCAGCAACACCGCGATGCCCGCCACGGGCAGTGCGATGATTTTGACCATTTCCACGACCACATAGCCGATATGCGAGGCGGTCGAGGCTTTCGCTTCCGTGCCGCCGCCGACCGCTGGCTGGGTCAGCAGCCGGGTGCGGCGTTCCATCCGCGGGCGCAACAGCAGCAGTTGGACCGCCAGGGCCAGCACGGACACGGCAATCGCGGCTGCAGCGGGTGCCGGCACGGTCTTGGGTCCGGAGAACGCCGCAGCGAGGAGGGCCACCGCCAGGGCCGCCTCGACCATGTTCAGGGCCTTGAAAACGATCCTTCCAATGCCCACCGCCAACGGGATCGTGATCCCCGGTGCCTTGAATTTGAGCGGAGTTTCAAGGAAGGAAATTGCCGCGACCATGCCGAACCAGATGAATGGTAGGGCGGCCAGCAGAACTAACTGGAGCATGAATGGTTGTCTCTTCCGCGATGGCTGTGGGGCCTCTCGATTCTACGATTAAAACGGCTTATCTCGTATTAAAGGGCTGAGGCTCCGGTGCAAGGAAGTCTTGATCTCATGCTTGTCAAACCATCGGCCGGAATAATATTCAGTTCCCGACCCCGGAAAAGCCGACACCAGAAGGATCTTGACGTCCGGGTAACGCATGGTTGACAATCCTTGTAACGTTTCCGTTAATCGTCACCGGCCGGAGTCCCCCGGGCGGTTTGTCCAGGCATAGCGGAAGAGGAGTAAGGATCATGAACGGCGATTACTATCCCTTCAGGGAATTGGATCTGACCGAGCTGCGGTCGTTGAGCCTCACGCACGAACTTGTCCCCAGCATCGCCACCGGAGGTTCAAGCGGACGGGTGAGCTTTTGGACCGTGCTTGCCGAACTGCCGTCGAAGTTCGAAGGGCTTCCGGAAACCGCCGGCTGAGCAGAAGGACCCCCTGAGCCGTCGGCGCAGGGGGTCCTTCCAGCTTTTAAGCCCAAGACTTAAGTGTTGGGACGCTTACCGTGGTTAGCGCCGCCACGCTTCCGGTCACGACGCTTGCGTGCTCGCTTCGACATAGCTGCCTCCAATCTTCAAAGGTGATCTGGAAAAGATCCGCGTTCCAGTCTCCCATACCCTTCACCGACGAGCCTAACCCGGTCATCCGCGCAGCGTCGCCCGTACTGCCTTCCGCGCCTGGTCGAGGACCGTCCGGACGGTCTCCAAGGTGACTTCAGTGAGGGCCTCCCTGGCAGCGTACTGGCGCAGCTCAACGCGCAGTTCGTCGCGGAACGACTGCAGCATCATCTCCGCCTCCTTGAGCAGGCGGTGGTTGGTGGGGGAGTATCTGCCTTCCGACGGCATCCGGCGGGCATTGGCCTTGGCGGCTTCCGCGGTGGAGGCAAGATCGGCGCGCAGCCCCAACATATTTGCCCTGATGTCGTTGCGCAGCTCATCGGCCAGCCGCCGGACGGAGGCTGAAATGTCCTGCTCCACTTCCTTGAGCTCGTCGCGGCGCCCGTTCAGTTCGGCCAGGCCGGCCTCGGTGATGCTGTAGATGGTGCGCCGCCCGTCCGATGTGGTTGCCACCAACCCCTCTTCCTCCAGTTTCGCCAGGCGCGGATAGACGGTGCCGGCGCTGGGGGAGTAGGTTCCGCCGAAGCGGTCGCTCAATGCCCGGATCACGTCGTAACCGTGCTTGGGGCCCCCCTCCAGCAGCGCCAGCAGGTACAGGCGCAGCGCGCCGTGGGCGAAAACGGTGGCCATTACTCGTCCACCCCAGCCCCGCCGTCGTCGGCCGGCCGCCCAGGCCGGGACCCGTCGTCGTCGGCCGCCGCCCTGCGGCTGCTGAGCACGGCAGTGTCCCCGGAGATGGAGACCGTACGGATGGGCACGACGGGCGCGCCCGGTGCGCCGAAGGTCCGGGTGGAGACGCCGAGCACGCTGATCCGCTCGTCGTTGACGGTAATTTTGCCCGCCGCGGTGGTGACGGTCAACGCCGCGCCCACGTCTTCGGGAAGCCGGATCAGCACATTCCCTGACACAGAGTTGGTGGAGAGCTTCTCCGGCACGTTCAGCACATCGAAGCTCAGGTTTCCGGTCACCGTATTGGCCTTGATGCTGCTGAAGCGGCCGGAAGCGGTGATTTCGCCGGAGACGGAATTGAGTGCCAGGGCGCCGTCGTGGTTGCGGATGATCGCCTCGCCTGAGACGGTGCTGGCATGCAGGCTGCCCGCGGTGGCGTCGGACATCACCGAGCCGGACACGGCGGCGAGCCTGGTGCGTTCCGTCATACCGGAGATCAGACCGTCCCCGCTGACGGTGCCGGCTGTGACCGGTGTGGAGGCAGGCAGGCCGATGCTCAGGACCACACGGTTGCCGCTGTCCCAGTGGTTCTTCCGGCCAAGCCACTGGGACGGATCGGCGATTTTGGCAGCCTCCGCCCACGTCGCCTCCCCCCATTTTGCCTCCCCCCACCGTGGCTCAGGTACTCCGTGCCGGATCTCCAGTACCCCTTCGTGCAGGCGCACTTCCAGCGGGTCGCCCTCGATCTCTGAAACCTCGATGCGGGTCACGGCCTCCTGATGCGCGACAATGTCGAAGCGTCCACCGATGGTCCCCAGCCTCAGTTTGGCGACGCCGTCGATCTCCAGGGTCTGCGGGGACTGGATGCTCCACTGCCCCTCGCTCATGACTGCTCCTGGAAGGTGCGCGGCGATGCGCCTTGGTGGTGGACGACCGCGACGTTGCCGGAGACGGAGGTGGTGTGCAGGCGCAGGGCGGGGCTGGCGGGGCCGGAGGCGGTGCGGACGGTCTGCGCGGTTCCGGTGAAGCGTTGGTCGTCGACGATGATGTTGCCGGACGTCGTTTTCGATTCAATCTGGACTCCGACGCTGGCCGCGAGGCGGACGGTGACGTCGCCCGAGACTGACTTTGCCGCCAGATCCTCGGGGGCGCCGTCCCCTGGGCCGCCGAGGATATCGAAGGTGAGGTCGCCGCTGACGGTGTTGGCACGGACGTTGCTCAGGAAGCCGGACGCGGTGATCTCGCCGGAGACGCTCTTGGCCACGAGCGGACCGGTGTGGTGCCGGATAATGATTTCGCCGCTGACCGTATCCGCGGTCAGCGTGCCGGTGGTGTCGTCGGCCATCACCGACCCGGACACGGTTTTGAGCTGCGTGCGCGCACTGGTGCCGCATACCAGTCCGTCGCCGCTGACGGTGGAGGCGGAAACACTGATCCCCGCCGGCACTGCAATGCTGATGACGACACGGTCCGAGCCGTTGCTGTTTACGATCCTCTGCAGCCAGTTCCCCGGATCCTGATGCTCGATGACGAGCATGCCACCGGTGAGGCGGACCTGGACCGGGGGCCCGAGGACTTCGGTGACTTCGATCCGGGTGGTGGGTTCGTCGTGGGTGATCACGTCAAGACGGCCGCGGACGATGGCGGCCCGCAGTTCGGTGACGCCGTCGACGTCCAGGGTCTGTGGGTCGCTGATGGACCAACTGTTGCTGCTCATGATTCCTCCGGTAATCGCGTTATATCGTGTCGAGATTTCACGATATATCGTGTCCTGTGTCAAAACAAGATATATCGCAAGATTTTCCTTCCGGGTTCACTTCGGCCGGCAACGGTTCCGGATTGGGAGGGTGCGGCTGAACCCTTGCTGTTGTCCCCTGCCGCAAACAGTGCCAAGCTCGTCGGTAGGAGCGCCCCCGCTCTGGCGGCGCTCTTCGCGTAACCCGGAGAGGAGCTGTTGTGCCCAAGGCAGACAAGAAAGGCCATGCCCGGAAGGACGAGCTGCCCAGTACCTTGCAGCGGTCCGACCAGCATGCTCAGGACACCTTCGCCCAGACCTTTGATTCGGCGGCGGAGGAATACGGCGATGGCGAAAGGGCCGGCCGGACGGCCTACGCCTCGCTGAAGCACAGTTACGAGAAGGTGGGCGACCACTGGGAGCCCAAGGACGAAGCCGGTCCCTCCGACAGCCAGGCAAAAGGTGGGAAGAAAACCAGCCGCCCCACCGCAGGCGGTGTTGATGAAAATGCCTCGAAGGAACACCTTTACGAACTGGCAAAGCGCCTGGACGTGCCGGGCCGATCCGGAATGACCAAGGGGGAACTGGTCGACGCGTTGCAGAAGGCCAACGACAAGGAAACCCGCGAAGCGCGCGAGGACCGCGGGAAGGGGAATTGAGATGAAGACGCTTCCGCCCTTCACTGCCGCCACCGGTCTTGAGAATCTCCGCCAGCTGGATCCGCTGGCGGGGGTCGTGCGCACGCTGGTTTCCCGGCTGGTGCGCCCGCTCTGGCTGCGCGACGTCCTGCACGGCGTCCCACTGGGGCATCCGCTGCACCCGCTGATGGTTCAGGTGCCGATTGGGGCCTGGACCTCGGCCGCCGTGCTTGACTGCCTGCCCGGAACCGACCGGGAGGCCGCCGCGCTCGTGGGGCTGGGTCTGGCCACCGCAGGACCCTCGGCGCTGGCGGGTTACGTGGATTTCTCCGATCTGCACCAGCAGCAGCAGCGTGTGGCTGTTATCCACTCCACCGCCAACCTGGTTGCCGTCGGCCTCTATGCGGGTTCCCTGTGCCAGCGGTTATGGGGCCGCCAGGGTGCCGGAAAAGCGCTCGGCTTCCTGGGCCTCTCGGTGGTCATGGTCAGTGGCTGGCTGGGCGGCCATCTGGCCTTCCGCCAGGCCGTGGGGGCCAACCACGCCGAGGACGTACCGCACCGGATCGAGCCGGGATGGCATCCGCTGGTTAATCTGGATGCGTTGGTGCCGGGCCGGATGGAGCGGCGGATCCTGGATTCCGTTCCGCTGCTGGTGGTCCGCACCGAGGACGACCGGGTGCATGTGCTGGCCGACACCTGCAGCCACCTTTCCGGACCCCTGCACGAGGGAACACGGCAACAGGTCGCGGGCACCGAATGCGTGGAATGTCCGTGGCACAAGAGTGTGTTTTCGCTGGAAACCGGGGAGGTGGTGCATGGGCCGGCCACCTCGCCGCAACCCAGCTTTCTCACCCGCCTGGTGGACGGCGCCGTGGAGGTCTGCCTGCCCGGCGCCGGCTGACCTCACGGCCGAGGGCCGCCCTGCCGCCCGCGCCAGGGCGGCGGTTGGGGACCTGGAGCTAGGCGGCCTCGGGGATGTTCAGCCACTGGTACCAGCCGCGGTGCAGCACCAGCCAGGCAATCAGCCCGTAGCCGGCCTGCCCCGGTGCCCCGCCGTTGGACGCCAGGTCCGTGCGCCACTGCTCGTGGTTCTGCAGCGGGGAGAAGGTGTCCACATAGACGTGCTTGCGGCGCGTGGTGACATCCGCAAAAGCGGTGTTCAGCTCCGCCAACCGTTTGTTCGCGACCGGATCCAGCCCGGGCGGCGGGCCGACGACGAAGACCGGGATGCTCAACTGGGAGGCACCATCCAGGATGTTGGCCAGGTTGAGGCGGCTGCGGGCGGTGGTCAGGCCGAACTCGATGTCCCGGGCGGAAAGGCCGATGACCAGCCGGTTTTCGTGGAAGTCATCAAACCGGCGTCCGGCCTCCTGCAGCCAGCGTCCCGCCAGTGCCTCGGTTCCTTCCTGCGGGCAGGCCAGGTTGAAGGCCTCCAAGACGGCACCGTCCTGCGGTGTCCGGGCCAGCACCCGTCCCAGCCAACCAAGCGCACGCGGATCGCCCACACCGGCAAGGAGTTCATCCCCGACGGCGGCAATCCGCAGTTTTCTGTCCTCCACGATCTTTCCTCTCCTGCAGATGACGGGAAAAAGGATGCCCGGCCCTTGTGCAAGGGCCGGGCATCCGGGACGGCTTAGCTGCGCTCGAACGCCTGCTTGACCAGCTGTTCCTGCTCGACGGCGTGCCGCTTGGCCGAGCCGGTGGCCGTCGAGGCCGATGCCGGCCGCGACACCAGCCGCAGCTTGCGGTCCAGCACCGGGGCCAGGTTAAGGCCGATGAACGGCCACGGCCCCTGATTGGCAGGCTCGTCCTGCGCCCAGACGATGTCCGCGTTCGGGTACTTGGCCAGCTCCGCGTTGATTTCCTTCAGCGGCAGCGGGTAGAGCTGCTCCAGCCGGACGATGGCGGTCTTCTCATCACCGCTCTTCTGCCGGGCGGCCAGCAGGTCGTAGTAGAGCCGGCCGGAGACCAGCACCACCCGCTCCACAGCGTTACCGTCCAGAGCGGCGGATTCGCCGATCACCGGCTGGAACGTGCCCTGCGTGAAGTCCTCCACGGACGAGGCCGCCGCCTTCAGGCGCAGCAGCTGCTTGGGCGTGAACACGATCAGCGGCTTGCGCGGCTTGGAGTAGGCATGCCGGCGAAGCAGGTGGAAGTGCGAGGCAGGCGTGGTCGGGTTGGCCACCACCATGTTCTGCTCCGCGCACATCTGCAGGTAGCGTTCGATCCTGGCCGAGGAGTGGTCCGGGCCCTGGCCCTCGTAGCCGTGCGGCAGCAGCAGCACCAAGGAGGAGCGCTGCCCCCACTTCTGCTCGGCGGAGGAGATGAACTCGTCCATCACGGTCTGCGCGCCGTTGGCGAAGTCGCCGAACTGTGCTTCCCATAGGACCAGCGCGTCCGGGCGTTCCACCGAATAGCCATACTCAAAGGCCATCGCTGCATATTCGGAGAGCAGCGAATCGTAGATCCACAGCTTGGACTGCGAGTCGCTGAGCTCCTGCAGCGGTGTCCACTCGACGCCGGTGGCACGGTCGTGGAAGACGGCGTGGCGCTGCACAAAGGTGCCGCGGCGCGAATCCTGGCCGGCCAGGCGCACGGGAACACCTTCCATCAGCAGCGAACCCAGGGCTACCAGCTCGCCGAAGCCCCAGTCGATGCTGCCCTCGCGCGACATCACCTCGCGCTTCTCCAGCAACTGCTTCAGCTTCGGATGCACGGTGAAGCCGTCCGGAATGGTGACATGGGCCTTGCCGATGTGCGCCAGCGTCTCGGTGCTGATCGCCGTCGACTTCGGGTTGTTGACCCCGGCATCGGCCTGCTGTGCGGAGGGCAGTTCCAGGTCGGAGACGGCCCGCGTGGTGGAGGTGATGATCGGAATCGGCGAGGTCTGCGCGGCATGGGTCTCGGCAAAGACCCGCTCCAGGCGTTCCTGGTAGTCGCGCAGCAGCTGCTCCGCCTCCTCCTCGGTGATGTCCCCGCGGCCGATCAGCGCCTCTGTGTAGAGCTTGCGGACGCTGCGCTTGGCTTCGATCAGGTTGTACATCAGCGGCTGGGTCATCGACGGGTCGTCGCCCTCGTTGTGCCCGCGCCGGCGGTAGCAGACCATGTCGATCACGACGTCCTTGTGGAACTTCTGCTGGAACTGGTACGCCAGCTGAGCCACCCTGACCACGGCCTCTGGATCGTCGCCGTTCACATGGAAGATCGGTGCCTGGATCATCTTCGCCACGTCGGTGGAGTACACCGAGGAGCGTGAGGAGGACGGCGCGGTAGTGAAACCGACCTGGTTGTTGACCACCACATGGATGGTGCCGCCGGTGCGGTAGCCGCGCAGCTGGGAAAGGTTGAGTGTTTCCGCCACCACGCCCTGGCCGGCGAAGGCCGCATCGCCGTGCACCATGATCGGCAGCACCGGGAAGGCCTCCCCGCGGTCCAGCCGGTCCTGCTTGGCGCGGACGATGCCTTCCAGCACCGCGTCCACGGCCTCCAGGTGCGACGGGTTGGCGGCCAGGTAGACCTTGGTCTCGTTGCCGTTGTCCGAGGTGAAGGTGCCCTCGGTGCCCAGGTGGTACTTCACGTCACCGGAACCCTGCACGCTGCGCGGGTCCTGCGTGCCCTCAAACTCGCGGAAGACCTGCGCGTAGGTCTTGCCGGCAATGTTGGTGAGCACGTTCAGCCGGCCGCGGTGGGCCATGCCGATCGCCACCTCGTCCAGTCCGTCGTCGGCCGCGTCGGAGATGACCGCGTCCAGCAGCGGAATCAGCGACTCGCCGCCCTCCAACGAGAAGCGCTTCTGGCCCACAAACTTGGTCTGCAGGAAGGTTTCGAAGGCCTCCGCGGCGTTGAGCTTGGAGACGATGCGCAGCTGTTCCTCGCGGCTGGGCTTGGAGTACGGGTGCTCCAGCTCATCCTGGAACCATTTGCGCTGCTCCGGGTCCTGGATGTGCATGTACTCGATACCGGTGGTGCGGCAGTATGCGTCGCGCAGCACCCCCAGGATGTCGCGGAACTTCAGCATCGGCTTGCCGCCGAAACCGCCGGTGGGCCATTCCCGGTCCAGGTCCCACAGCGTCAGGCCGTAGGTGAGCACGTCCAGGTCGGGGTGCTTGCGCTGGACGTACTCCAGCGGGTCGGTGTCCGCCATCAGGTGGCCGCGGACGCGGTAGGAGTGGATCAGCTGCTGGATCCGGGCCACCTTGTTGATCTCGTCGGCCGGGTCCACCTGGAGGTCCGGGCTCCAGCGCACCGGCTCGTACGGGATGCGAAGGGATTCGAAGATCTCGTCGTAGAAGTTGTCGGCGCCAAGCAAAAGCTGGCTGACCAAGCGCAGGAACTCGCCGCTACCGGCGCCCTGGATGACCCGGTGGTCGTACGTGGAGGTCAGCGTGAGGATCTTGCTGACGGCGTTCTGCGCGATGATCTTGGGACTGGCCCCCTGGAACTCCGCCGGGTAGTCCAGGGCGCCGACGCCGATGATGGCGGCCTGGCCCTTGGACAGGCGCGGGACCGAGTGCACGGTCCCGATGCCGCCGGGGTTGGTCAGCGAGACGGTGGTGCCGGCGTAGTCGTCCGCGGTCAGCTTTCCGGCGCGGGCACGCTTGATCAGGTCCTCGTAGGTGTGCCAGAACTCGGAGAAGTTAAGCGTTTCCGCCTTCTTGATGTTCGGCACCACCAGCAGGCGGCTGCCGTCCGGCTTGGGCATGTCGATGGCAATGCCGAAGTTGACGTGCGCGGGCTGCACGGCGGAAGGCTTGCCGTTGATCTCGTCGTAGTACACATTCATCGACGGGAACCGGGAGAGCGCGCGGATCACCGCGTAGCCGATCAGGTGGGTGAAGGAGACCTTCCCGCCGCGGGCACGGGCCAGGTTGGAGTTAATCACCACCCGGTTGTCGATCAGCAGTTTGGCCGGCACGGCGCGCACGCTGGTGGCAGTGGGGACCTCCAGGGAGGTGATCATGTTGGTGGCGATCGCCTTGGCCGGCCCGCGCAGCACGGAGACGGTATCCTCTTCCGGCGCGGTGGTGTCCTTGGCGCTGCGGGGGAGCTGGGCCGGGATGGGTGTGGTTCCGGTGCGGGCGGCGTCCTTGGCGGGACCGGCGGAGGGCTGTGCGGCGGAGGGCTGACCGGCCGACGACGACGGCGCTGCCGGCGCTGCGGGGGCAGCAGCCTTGGCCGGGGCTGCGGCAGGCGCCGCTGCGGCTGCGGCTGGCGCCGCGGGAGCGGCAGGGACGGAAGCTGCCGGTTTGGCAGGGACGCCGGGGGAAGCCGGGGCGGCGGACGGCCGGGCGGCAGGCGCAGCCGCGGGCTTGGCGGTCGGCGCGGCCGGAGCCTGCACCACGGGCAGTTCCCGTGTCACCGGGTTGGCCTCACCGGCCGCATGCCGTCCGTTCGGGGCGCCGTTACCGTCGGCATCGAAGGATTCAAAAAGGGGCCACCACTTGGCATCAACCGACTTCTTGTCCTGTTGGTACCGTTCATACAGCTCGTCAACGAGCCACTCGTTGCCGCCAAATTCCTCGGGGAGACGGTGGATTGGTTGCTCTGGCACGTGTAATACGCCTCTTCCATGAGTTCTAGTTGCCCGCTGGTGCAAGCCCGGTAGAGGCAGGGAAATCCTGCCCCTGGCACGCGGCTTGTACCCGAAACGGTCCGGGTTCCTTCAAACCCACACCTCCTGCCAGTCTAGTGAGAAGAACCAACGGCAGGCGAATCTGGCGCGGCCCTATTGCGCGGTATTCCAGACAGCCTGCCCTTCTTTGGACAGGCGTCGCGTGCGGTGGCAAAGCATTAGACTTCTTAGGTCGATATTGAAGTCCGGTACCGACTATTCATCCTGGCCTCCGCCCGGCATCGGCGACCGGCGCGCCAGGACCAAACCCGGGAGTTTATTTCTATGCGGTTCATCACCAGCCCCAGCACAGATCTCACCTATTCTGACGTCTTCCTGGTCCCGTCCCGCTCGGAGGTCATCTCCCGGCTCGATGTTGACCTGTCCAGCGACGACGGCACCGGCACCACCATCCCGCTGGTCGCGGCGAACATGACCGCCGTGACGGGCAAACGGATGGTGGAAACCCTGGCGCGCCGCGGCGGGCTGGCCGTGCTGCCGCAGGATGTTCCGCTGACCGTGCTCCGCGACGTTACATCATGGGTGAAGGGCCGCGACGTCCTGTTCGAGACGCCGGTGACGCTCGCGCCGGAGGATACGGTGATCGACGCGCTGCATCTGATGAACAAGCGCGCGCACAAGGCCGTGGCCGTCGCCGACGCGGACGGCAACTGCGTGGGTGTGGTCCGCGGCAGCGACTGTGACGGAGTGGACAGGTTTGCCTCGCTGGCGTCCGTCATGCGCACCAATGCCCTGACCATCGACGCGGCACCCTTTGACGCCGCGGCCACCGCGGCGGATCCCGCCGCCGCCCGGGAGGCCGCGCTGCGCGTGGCCTTCGACCGGATCGACCAGTCCGGGGACGGCTTCGCCCCGGTGGTGCGCAATGGCAAACTGGTTGGCGCGCTCACCCGCAGGGGCGCCCTGCGCTCCACCATCTACCGGCCCGCCGTGGATGCTGCGGGCAAGCTGAGGGTGGCAGCCGCCGTCGGCATTAACGGGGACGTGCAGGCCAAGGCCGCCTCCCTGCTCGAGGGCGGCGTCGACGCCCTGGTGGTGGACACCGCGCACGGGCACCAGCGCAAGATGTTCGATGCCCTCAAAGCCGTGCGCGAACTCAACCCCGCCGTGCCCGTGGTGGCCGGCAACGTGGTCAGCGCCGACGGCGTCCGCGACCTGGTCGAAGCCGGCGCAGATATCATCAAGGTCGGCGTGGGCCCGGGTGCCATGTGCACCACCCGGATGATGACCGCCGTCGGACGCCCGCAGTTCTCCGCCGTGTACGAGTGCTCCGCCGCGGCCCGCGAGCTCGGCGCCTCGGTCTGGGCCGACGGCGGCGTCAGGTACCCCCGCGATGTGGCCCTGGCGCTGGCCGCCGGAGCCAGCCAGGTGATGATCGGCTCCTGGTTCGCCGGGACCTATGAGAGCCCGGGCGACCTGCAGCTGGACAGCACCGGCAAGCAGTACAAGGAAAGCTTCGGCATGGCCTCCGCCCGCGCGGTGCAGAACCGGACCCAGCGCGACGGTGCGTTCGACCGCGCCCGGAAGGGCCTGTTCGAGGAGGGCATCTCCTCCTCAAAGATGTACCTGGATCCGGTGCG
>DATIMB010000469.1:0-4267 GCA_035475875.1 Micrococcaceae bacterium | reverse complement strand
CCCGGAAAGTTACCGAGAAGGGCGTCGAGCGCAGGTACTGGATCGACGTCGAATACCAACAGAGCATGCTGCGGGCCGAAATCGACTGGATCCGCAGCTTTCAGGAAGACATCAGCACCGGCCGCCTTGGCTGGTAGGCATTGGCGCAAGGAGAACAATGGAAAACGTTTCAAGGCCCTGGCCGGCGCTGTGGTCGCTGGTGATCGGATTCTTCATGATCCTCATCGACACCACCATCGTGTCCGTGGCCAACCCCAAAATCATGGAGGGCCTGCACACCGACATCAACTCGGTGATCTGGGTGACCAGCGGCTATCTGCTGGCCTACGCAGTGCCGCTGCTGATCACCGGCCGCCTCGGCGACCGGTTTGGACCCAAGAACCTGTACCTGTCCGGTCTGGTGGTCTTCACCCTCGCGTCGCTGTGGTGCGGCCTCTCCGGCGACGTGCAGACGCTTATTACCGCCCGCGTGGTGCAGGGGCTGGGCGCGGCAATGCTGACGCCGCAGACCATGGCCGTAATCACCCGGATCTTCCCTCCGGACCGCCGGGGACAGGCGATGGGACTCTGGGGTGCCACCGCCGGTGTTGCCACCTTGGTGGGGCCAATCCTGGGCGGCGTGCTGGTGGACTCGCTGGGCTGGGAATGGATCTTCTTCATCAACGTGCCGATCGGCGTTGTCGCGTTCATCCTGGCCTGGAGGCTGGTCCCGAAGCTGAGTACGCATCCGCACAAGTTTGATATTCCGGGTGTGCTGCTCAGTGCAGTGGGAATGTTCCTGCTGGTTTTCGGCATCCAGGAAGGCAACACCTACAACTGGGGAACCATTGCCGGGCCGCTGACCGTGTGGGAACTGATTATCGGCGGCATCGTGGTGCTGGCGTTGTTCGTGGTTTGGCAGGCGGTCAATAAGGGCGAGCCGCTGATTCCGCTCTCGCTGTTCAAGGTCCGGAACTTCTCGCTGGCAAACGTTGCCATAACCACGGTCGGTTTCAGTATTACTGCTATGAGCCTGCCGCTGTTTTTCTACTACCAATTGGTGCGGGGCCTGACGCCGACGCAGTCCGCTCTGATGATGGTCCCGATGGCCCTGATCTCCGGGGCGTTGGCGCCGGCGGTCGGGAAACTCGTTGACCGGGTCAACCCGAAGTACATCTGCTGCGCCGGCCTGGCGCTGATGGCGGTGGCGCTGTTCTGGAATGCTGCGCTGATTGCCCCCGACACCCCGATCTGGCTGTTCCTGCTGCCCAGCGCAGTCCTGGGATTGTCCAACGCAGGAATTTGGGCACCGCTGTCCACCACCGCCACGCGCAACCTTGAGCCACGGGAGGCCGGTGCCGGTGCGGGCATCTACAACACCACCCGCCAGGTTGGGGCGGTCCTGGGTTCGGCCGCGATCGCTGCCCTAATGCAGGGCAGGCTGGCCGCGGAGCTGCCCAAGGTCCCGGGTGCGAGCGGACAGACAAAATCGCTGGAGTTTGGTGGATCGCTCCCGCAGTTCCTGCATGCCGGATTCTCGACGGCGATGGGCCAGTCCATTCTGCTGCCGGCGGCTGTGATTGTGCTCGGGGCGGCCGTGGTGCTGTTCTTTGCCAAGCCGAAGGCGGTTTCGGGTTGGGGGCGGCCGGCCGGCGGTGCGCAGGAGGCGCCGGTCCAGGTGCGCGGCGAGTAGGGGATTGCCGGCCGGGTTTAGTTGCTAGTGGAGCAGTACGGCGGTCTGCGTTCCGGCCCAGCTGAATCCCAGCGACCGGGCCAGGGCGTTGGAGGCGAAATTGCTCACGTCGGTCTCCCACTGCAGGGTCAGCCCGGTGGCCAGGGCCTCGTGGGCCGCAATGGAAGCGGCCAGCGTGCCCAGTCCCCGGCCTCGATAGGCCGGGGCCACCAGCACGCGCAGCTGGGCCAGCAGGCCCTCCCACTCGGCGTAGGCCGCGCAGGCAACCGGACCGCCGTCGTGCATCACGGTGAAGCGGTACTCCAGTTCACCCAGTCCCACTTCGTTGGCGTCGTCCGGCGGACATAACGACTCCAGCTGGGCCAGCTCCGCGCGGCCATGCGAAACAGTGACCTGGTCTGAGGGCTGGACCAGGGGTAGATCGTCGGCAAAATACAGCGACGCGGTACCCAGACCATGTCCGCCGTGCTGCCTGGTGAGTCCGAGCAAGGTGGCATGGTCGGCCAGCCGGTCATCCGGAACGTCCCGCGCCGCGTCGAGGGCCCAGCCGGGACCGGACAGGGCGCTGCGGCCCCACAGCCGCAGGAACTGCACAGCCTGCGCGCCGTCGTCGCGCTTCACCAGGCGGTCCTGTGCCCCGGCCAACGCGCCGTCCGGGAAACCCAGCCGCCGCTCCCAGGCGAGCAGGCAGATTGCGGTGCTGCCGTCTTCCAACCTCATACCGCCACGCTACCTCCCCGCATTACTTCACTGCGCCCCGTCCCCCACCGGTCCCCAGCATCCCCCAAACCGATGGGTGGTTCGGCCGAAGGTTCAGCCGAAGAGGATGGCGGCCTCGTCGTAGCGGTGCTGCGGAACCGTTTTCAGGTTGCCCAGGGCAGCTTCAAACCCGACGTGGTCGATTTCGGTGCCGGAGAGCGAAACCATCGTTCCCCACCGGCGGTCCACCACCGAATCGATGGCGGCCATGCCCAACCGGGTTGCCAGGACCCGGTCGAAGGCGGACGGGACACCGCCGCGCTGGATATGGCCAAGGATGGTGGCCCGGGTCTCGATGCCGGTGCGCGCCTCGATCTCCGGCGCCAGCTGGTCCGCGATGCCGCCCAGCCGGGGACGGCCGAAGGTGTCCAGACCGCGGACGGAGTGCGGGGATTCCATGCCGGAGGTGACGAACCCCTCGGCCACCACCACCAGCGGGGCGCGGCCGCGTTCGTGGGCCTCCTCCACCCAGGTGGTGATCTGCTGGATGCTCACCTGCTGCTCCGGGATGAGGATGGCATGGGCACCGGACGCCATCCCGGCATGCAGGGCGATCCAGCCGACGTTGCGTCCCATGACTTCGGCGATCATGCAGCGGTGGTGGGATTCGCCGGTGGTGCGCAGCCTGTCGATGGCCTCGGTCGCAATCTGGACTGCAGTGTCGAAGCCGAATGTGTAGTCTGTGGCGTCCAGGTCGTTGTCCACCGTCTTGGGGACGCCCACGATCTTCAGTCCGGCGTCCGTGAGACGCTTGGCGGCCGCCAGCGTCCCCTCGCCGCCGATCGCGATAATCGCTTCGATGCCCAGCCGTTTCAGGTGGCCCTTGATGACTTCCGGGCCGCCGTCGTCGTCGAAGGGGTTGGTCCGGGAGGTACCCAGGATGGTGCCGCCCTGTTTGGAGATGCCGCGCACGCTCTGCCGGGGCAGGTCCATGATGTCGCCCTCGACCACGCCGCGCCAGCCGTCGCGGAATCCCACGAATTCCTGCCCGTGGACTTTGATGCCCTTGAGTACCGCCCCGCGGATCACCGCGTTCAGGCCGGGACAATCGCCGCCGCTGGTCAGAATCCCTATTTTCATCTAGCTCAGTTCCTTTATGGAGGAGTGGTGGTGGTCCGAGCACCCCGTTGAGCTCTCCTAGAGATTGTAGACGGTAGTGTGACCGGGACAACTTCGAGTCTTCCCGGGCCCTGCCGGTCCCGCAACGTTACGGCCCGGCGCAGGCGGCTCCTCCCGGTTGAGGCTTCCCGCGGCAGGCGGCCCCGGGCTGCGGTCCGACCTGCCGCGCTCGGCCTGCCGGAACCTACCCGCGGCGCTCGGCCTGCCGGAACCTATCTGCGGCCCAGTAAGTCCTGCAGGGCGATGCGTCCGTCCTGCGCCGGCACCAGCAGCCACATCAGCAGGTATACAAGCCAGGCCGGACCGGGCAGCAGACCGAAGAGCAGGAATGCGATGCGGACCCAGATGGCGTCCACATGCAGGCGGTCGGCAATGCCGCCGCAGACCCCGCCGAGCCATTTGTCCGGTCCGCGCCGCAGCGGAACCCGGCGGATGCCCTCAAAAAACGTTTCCATATCCTCTAACCTTCCCTAAAAGTGCTGCTGATTTCATTGGTCCCGGCGGCGCCGGCTTGCCGGCGTAGGTTCACTTGCGCCGGGTCGCGGCGCTGGCGATGCCGCCGATCACCATCGCCAATCCGGCGCCCAGGAGCACCCAAATCGCCACCTGTGCCGGATCAAGCTGGATGGAAGCCTGCCGGGCGATGACCATCAGGGCGCCCAGCACCGCTACGATCAGCCCCCAGACCACGGTTCCAATCCGGACCGGACGGGAGGG
>DATIMB010000468.1:0-4196 GCA_035475875.1 Micrococcaceae bacterium | reverse complement strand
CCCGCGCGCCCGACCGCCACCGCGCGCAAGAAGGCCATCGCGGCGGCCATGCGGGAGGTGGCAGAGCATCTGGGCAACACGCCAACCATCGCACGGAAATCGTACGTTGACCCGCGGGTGCTGGACCGGTACATGCAGGGCGAGACGCTCGACGCCGGGACTTACCGCGCCGCCGAGCGCTCGCTTCGCGCGCTGGTGAGCTAAGGCGCCGGTCGGCTGAGGTGCCGGTCGGCTGGGGCGGAGGCGGCTGGCGCCGGTCGGCTGGGTTGCCCGTCCGGCGGGAGGCCTACTTCCGGGTGCACTTCCCGGAGGAGACCTGCTGCGTCAGCCCCTCGGCCTGCTGCACCACCGGCGAGAGCTCCTGCAGTGTGAAGGCGTAGCCCACCGGGACGTTCGTCGTCGACTTCGCAAAGACCACGCCCACCACCTGGCCGGAGGTATCCAGCAGGGGACCGCCGGAATTGCCGGGCTGCACGTCCGCGGCGAGCTGGTAGATCTGCTCCGGGACCGGGTTCTGGCCGTAGATGTCCGGCACCATCATCTGCGAAACAGTCTGCACTGTGGCCGGTTTGGACTGGAACGGGCCGCCATGCGGGTAACCGGCGAAGGCGGCCTGGGCGCCTGCGCCCAGCTGGTTGCCGATCCCCAGCGGGCGCACCTGCAGGCCGTCGACGGCGATGACGGCCAGGTCCTTCTGCGGGTCAAAGTCCACCACCCGGCCCTGCAGCGCACCGCCGCCGGGCACTTCCACCACGGGCTGGCTGACGCCGGCCACCACGTGCGCATTGGTGACAACGCGTCCGGGTGCCACCACAAATCCGGATCCCGTCTGGTTCTGCCCGCATTGGAAGGCCGTACCGGTGATTTTCAGCACCGAGTGCGCCGCGGCGTTCAGCGCCGGCGTGTTCGTGCTGGTGTTCGGTGGGGCCGACGGCGTCGCCGGTCCCAGCTGGGTGAAAAGCTGTGGAATGCCTTCATTGAGCACCGTGGAGCGCAGCTGTGCCACGGCAGCCTTCAGCTGTGTCGGCGTCAGATCGTCGATGGTGTTGATCACCCTGGACTGGCTGATCTGCGCCGAAAGGAACGGGATGCCCAGGTTGGAGACGCTGAACGCCAGCAGGGACAGCATCAGTGCGCCCACCACCAGGCTCACAGCCCCACCCAGCGCGCGGTCAATGGCACGGATCGGCCGGAAGTTCAGGCGGCGGGCAATCAGGGCGCCCAGCCGGATTCCCACCCCGTGGCCCAGAGCCACCAGGACCAGTACGGCGGCGACGACGATGGCGATCCGCCAGTTGCTGTCCCCGGCCAGTGAACTGACGAAGGGCACGGCGAAGAAAGCGGCGAGGGCACCGGCCACAAAGCCGACGATTCCACCCAGGCTGACCACGAAGCCAACCCGGAAACCGTAGACAACCTGTCCGATGAGCCACAAAACCAGCGCCACGTCCAGCAGCGTGAATCCAAATACCATGCCCATCCTTGCTCCGGGCCGCCGACGGATCAGCCCCGGAATGCCGAGTTTACCGGGCATGACTGACAGAACGTTCCGAACCCGGTTTTTGTGGCACCACCCTGCCTCAGCAGCGCAAGGGCAGGGTGCAGAACACCCTCGAAAGGTACCTGACAGGCCCGGTCAAGAGGGGCCGCATGCCAAATTGGTCACAAAAGGAACAATATTCTGAAACAATTGGCTTTAGGCCACTGATACGACACTTTGACACAGGAGATTACATGGACATCGAGGTACTGCGCCGGGCACCGCTGTTTGCCACCCTTGACGACGAGGCATTCCGGCTGTTGACGGACGAGCTGACCGAGGTGGACCTTTCCCGCGGGGCATCCGTCTTCCGCGAAGGCGACCAGGGCGACCAGCTCTACTTCATCGTTTCCGGCAAGGTGAAACTGGGCCGTACCTCCCCCGATGGCCGTGAGTCGCTGCTGGCCATCCTGGGCCCGGGTGAACTGTTCGGCGAGATGGCGCTCTTCGACCCGAGCCCGCGCACGGCTACCGCCACGGCCGTGTCCGAGACACGGCTGGCCGGGCTGAAGAACGAGAGCCTGAACGCTCTGCTGCGCAACCGGCCCGAGGTCTCCGCGCAGCTGCTCCAGGCCCTGGCCCGCCGGCTGCGCCGGACCAATGACAACCTCTCCGACCTGGTCTTCTCCGACGTACCGGGCCGCGTGGCCAAGGCCCTGCTGGACCTGGCCGACCGCTTCGGCCGTCCGGCCACCGACGGCGTCCTGGTGGCCCATGAACTGACCCAGGAAGAGCTGGCCCAACTGGTCGGCGCGTCGCGCGAGACCGTGAACAAGGCGCTGGCCGAGTTCGTGCAGCGCGGCTGGCTCCGCCTCGAGGCCCGCGCCGTCGTCATCCTGGACGTCAACCGCCTCCGCCAGCGTTCGCGCTAGCCCACCCGCCGTTGAGTGTAGTTCTGCCCTAAAAGAGCGTTGGTTAGGGGGCAGAACTCCACACTCAACGGGGACGGGCGGGAGTCCCCTCAACGGCTTCGTCCCCGACCGCGCGAGGCCCGGATCAGCGTTCCCGGCAGGGAGCCCCTTCGGAGCGCGGCGCCGGATCAACCTCGAGCTGGAACAGCCCGTCCGTCTCCACCAGCCGTGCCTGGTACGCGTTCATCGGCCGTTTGTGGTTCAGGTATGCGATGCAGCCGCGCGCGGCCGCCAGTTTCTCCAGGATGATCTCGCACCCCGGGACGGTCAGCTGTGTCAGCTTCAGCCCCACCGTGTTTGGCTGGCCGATCTCATCCCCCAGCGTCGTTTCCTCCCGCGCGGCCACCAGTTCCGCGGCAGACACCCAGCGGCCCCAGACGCCCTTGCTCTGAAGAATCGACGGTTCCTGGTTCACCGGAGCCGCGGCAGCGAAGTAGCGGGTATTGAAGCGGCGGTGCGCAAAGTCCGGGCTGATCCAGTTCACCAGCGGCTTGAGCAGATCGGTCCGCAGCGCCAGTCCGCGCTTAGCCAGCATCTCCGGGAACGACTTTTCCTGCGAGGCAATTGCCTCCCGGGCCTTCATCCACTCCGGCCCCTGCACGCCCTCCACCAGGGAGGACGCGTCGGTGCCGGCCAGCAGAATGCCGGTCTCCTCAAAGGTCTCCCGGATAGCGGCTACCACATGGCGGCGGGCCAGAACCTCGTCGGCCATGCCCATGCTCTTGGCCCACATCGTCGGCGACGGGCCCAGCCAGTCGGTGGCGTCGTCGTCGGCCGGGTCAACGCTGCCGCCGGGGAAGGAGACGATGCCCAGCGGCGACACGCCACGCCGGTAGCCCAAAAAAGTCTGCACCCCATTCGGCGCGTCCTTCAGCAGCACCACCGAAGAGGCGAAGCGGGGCTTGGTCGGGGTCCGCTCACCGAACTCGGCCCAGGTCCGGGCCGCCTCCAGCTGGTCCGGCAGCAGCGGGAAGGTCCTCAGCGCAGGACTATTGGAACTCAGCAATCAACTCAACCTCCACCGGTGAATCCAGCGGCAGCACCGCAACGCCCACGGCGGACCGCGCGTGGACGCCGGCATCGCCCAGCACCTGGCCCAGGAGTTCCGAAGCGCCGTTGATGACGCCTGGCTGGCCGGTGAAGGACGGGTCGGAGGAAACAAAACCAACAACTTTGACGATCCGGGTGATGCGGTCCAGATCGCCGATCACACTCTTGACGGCCGCCAGCGCATTGACCGCGCAGGTCGCGGCCAGGGACTTGGCGTCCTCCGCCGAGACCGCGGCACCCACCTTCCCGGTAGCTGGGAGTTTGCCCTCAATAAAGGGCAGCTGCCCGGAGGTGTACACCTGGTTGCCGGAGATCACGGCGGGCACGTACGCGGCCACCGGGGCGGCGACGGCGGGAAGGCTCAGTCCCAGCTCCTGCAGACGGGTCTCGACGGCGGAGGTGACGGCCGTCGTCGCTGTGTTTTCACGCTCAGTCACGTTACTGCTTCTCCCTTTTAAGGTAGGCGACCAGGCCGTTTCCGTCGGGTCCGGGGACCACCTGCACCAGCTCCCAGCCGTCCTCGCCCCACTGGTCCAGAATCTGCTTGGTGGCGTGGATGATGAGCGGAATAGTGGCGTACTCCCATTTGGTCATGACGTCCAGCGTAGTCCTTGCCGGTAAACTGGGAAAATGGCAGCACGGAAGAACCCACTTTTCGACACCGCGACTACCCTTGGCAAGCTCTTCGGATTCCT
>DATIMB010000467.1:0-12950 GCA_035475875.1 Micrococcaceae bacterium | reverse complement strand
AGCGCCGGCGTCCTGGGTCCGAACGCCCCGATCCGAGGTATGAGTGCCGGCGTCCGAGGTACGAGCGCCGCGATCCGAGGTATGAGCGCCGGCGGCGCCACTGGCGGGCGGAACAGGCCGTGCGCGGTGCTCGGTGATGCTGCCCACGAGCCTCCTCGCTTTCTTCCGTCGTCCGCATTAGGTGCTACCAGGGATTCGGAACCCGGGCGCGCACGGATGGGTCCGCGCGCCAGGACTCGGTCCGGGCCGGGGCTCGACCCGGCCCGGACCGAGTCCCGGCCCTTCGGACCGAGTCCGGGCCCTTCGGACCGAGTCCGGGCCCTTCGGACCGCGTCCGGGCGCTACGGACGGTGGCCTATGCCGATCAGGGTGTCCGAGTTCATTTCCACGCGGGGACCCACCGAGCGGACAAAGTGCTTGCGGACCCGGGCGATGGCTTCGGGATCGCGCGGCAGCAGGGTGCGCCAGCCGCTGCCCATCACCAACGTCCAGGCCATTTCGTCGTCGACCGTCAGGGTCCGCGGATCCTGAAGGACCGTCACATCCACCAGTCCGCGTGCCTCCAGCCACGCCTTCAGTGCGGGGGCGGAGGCGACCTTGCCCATGTTGATGTTGGGCAGCGGCACCACGCCTTTCAGCCGGGGCCGCTCGGTAATAGCGGCGTCGAGGATGCGCTGCGCGAACGGCTCCAGTGCGCCCTCCACCCAGGTGCTGGTCACCAGCCGTCCGCCCGGGCGGAGCATGCTGGCCAGATGCTCAACGCCCGATTCCATCTCCGTGAAGAAGAACATGCTGTAGGAGCACAGCACCGCGTCGAAGGTCCGGTGGCCGCGCCAGCGGGTCACATCGGCCTCGGTGAGGGTGGCGTTCAGGACATGCTGTTCGGAGAGTTTGGCTGCGGCGAGCCGGAGCAGACCGGTGGAGAGGTCCACGCCGTCGACGGAACCGGAAGGCCCGACGGCGGCTGCGGCCGGGAGGGTGGCGGCGCCGGTGCCGCAGCAGGCATCCAGGACGTGCTGGCCGGGCTTGAGTTCCGCCGCGGCGACCACCTCGCGGGCCACGGGATCCCAGAGGTTCTCCGACCAGGCCTCGAACTGCAGGGCGCCGTCGGTGAAGGCGAGGCCGGGATCGCGTGCGGACATTGGTTCCTCCGTGGTGTGGCTGGACGGGCTGGGTAACTGGTGACAGGGCGGGCTGGGTAACTGGTGGCGGGGCGGGCTGGGTGGCTGGTGGCGGGGCGGGCCGGTGGCTAATGGCGGGACGGGCTGGTGGCTGGCTGGCGGCGGGTATGGTCGGGGGCTGGGCGCTAGAGCCTGGCTCCTCGGAAACCGTTTTGCCGCCAGGCCTCATAGAGGGCGATGGAAGCGGAATTGGCCAGGTTCAACGAGCGCCGGCTGGGGAGCATCGGGAGCCGGACCCGGGCGGTGATATGTCCGTCGCGTTTGACGTCCTGCGGTAGGCCCACGGATTCCGGGCCGAACATCAGCACGTCGCCAGGCTGGTAGGCGACGTCGGTATAAGAGGTATCGCCGTCGGAGGTGAAGGCGTAAACACTGTCCGGCTCCAGGGCCTTCCAGGCCGCGTCAAGGGTCGGGTGGACGTGCAGCACGGCCAGGTCGTGGTAGTCCAGGCCGGCCCGGCGCAGTTTCGAGTCCTCCAGGTCGAACCCGAGCGGCTCCACCAGATGGAGTTCGGCTCCGGTAACGGCCGCGAGCCGGATCGCGTTGCCGGTATTACCTGGGATTTCGGGGGAGTAAAAGAGGATGCGGAACACCAAACCATCTTAGGTGTCCGGCGGTTCTGGTACCGCATTTGCACTGGGCAACAGATGGTGGTGCCGGAGGGACAGGGCAATGCTGCTGCGCCCCGGTTTTGGCGAATGGACCTGCCATCTGTTGCGCAGTGCAAATCCAATGCTCAACGCATCGTCAGTCCGGCAGCGAATCCCGCGGTCAGTACATCCCGCCGAGCAGCCGGCTGAGCACGGACAGATCCACCACATTGGGGGCCGGACCAGAGGCCAGGAAGAACTTGACCTCGCGCACCAGGCGCGAGCCGTTGACCACATGGACCAGGTCCGATCCGTCCGGCTCGCTGCCACGGGCGTAGTCGATGACGGGCTGGTAGAGGTTGCCGTCCGGGCTGTGCACGCAGATCCAGCCGGTCACGTTGCACTCGGGGAACAGTTCCTGCATCCGCCGGACCGCCGGCAGCATCCGCGGCGGGGCAATCACCTTTGAACCGTGGATCAGGGTCTCGCCGTTCCAGCGGTACGCGCCTTCGGGCAGCAGCATGGATCCGATCAGGACGAGGCGGTAGCCCACCAGCAGGGCGTGGTCAATGTAGCCGTTGTCTGCGGGGGAAACGAGTCCGTTGACCAGCCGGGCGGAGGGGATCTGCGGGAGCAGCTGCTGCATCAGCAACTGGATGGTCCGCGCCTCGCGTGCCAGCCGGGCGTGGGCGCCGAACAGCCCGCGTTTGCGCGGTGCGCCGTGCACCTGCTGCATCGCCCGGGCTTGGTCCATCAGCGGCTGGGATCCGGCCGGCAGATCGGTGAAGGGAGGAACAAAGATGGCCGGATCGCCGGCGGCGGCCCGGGGAGCGCGCGGGGAGGTAGTGCCGTTGGCGCTCGCGGTGAAGCTGCCGCCGCCGGACCCCGATTCCGGGCCCGGCCCGCCGCCAAAGCGCGGGCCGGAGCCGGAGGGACCGCCCGAGCCCGGCCGCCGCTGCGGGCCGGCCGCGTAGGAGCGGTCGTAGGCGGCCCGGCGCGCCGGGTCGATCAGGGTTTCATAGGCCATGGCGACCAGCCGGAAAGAGGCAGGATCGCCGCCGTGGTCCGGATGGGAGAGGCGGGCGGCCCGGCGATAGGCCATCTTGATTTCACGTTCGGTGGCCGTGGCGGAAATGCCGAGCACCTGGTAGTGCGTGCGGAACGGCTCGCTCACTCAACGGCCCTTCCGCCCGGCTCCTGCACCACCGCGGTGCGGATCTGAGGCAATTCTATCTGCTTCATTCCCGCCGATCAGCGCCGGGCCAGGTAGCGCAGGAACAGCATCGACCCGCTGGCCAGCACGTGTGCCAGGGCCATGCCTTCCGGCCCGGATCCGGCAGTTCCGGCGGAGAGGCTGGCGGCGATCCGCGGGGCCTGTCCGCCCACCAGCAGCGGCGAGAGGGTGAGGCAGAGTTCGTCCACCCGGCCTGCTTCCTGGAATGAGCCGAACAGGTGCGGGCCGCCTTCGGAGTGGATTTTGGGCAGGCCCCGCGCTGCCAAGTCGGCAATCATCAGCCCCACGTCCAGGATTTCGTCCCCCACGGCGACGACGTCGGCAACGTCTTCCAGCGCGGCGCGCCGCTCCGCCGGGCTGGCTTCGGTGGTGAAGATCAGCGGCCGCACCGGGGCAGCGGAAAAGAGTTCGCTGGCAGGATCCAGGTCCAGCCTGCCGGAAACGATGGCGAAGGCCGGGTGCGCCGGTTTCCCGTGCTCGGTCCGCCAGCGCTGGGCCTGCGCGTCCAGCAGCTCACCGGCATAGCCTTCTGCCCGGACGGTCTGCGCGCCGAGCAGGATGACATCGGCGTGCCGGCGCAGCAGTTTGAAGATCCGCTGGTCCTCCTCGTTGCCCAGTCCGCCGGATCTGCCGTCCAGGCTGGCGGCGCCGTCCAGGCTGGAGACAAAATTGAAGCTGACCCATGGCCGGGTGTCCAACCCGCCGGCCCCCACCCGCTCCGGGGCGGCGTACCAGGCCAACAGGTCGTCGTCGGACGCCGCGGCCGACGGGAGCGGAAAGATCCGCTCAATCACCGTTTCACCGGAAGGTTGACGTTCCCCATGTTGTGCCGCAGGTATGCCGGCTCGCGCCAGCCGAGCGCGGCCTCGGTGAAACGGATGGCCGAGTTGGCCGCCGCCACGTTGTGCATGCGCAGAATGCGGGCCCCGCCCAGGATGCACATCACGGCCGCGGCCAGCGAGCCCTCGACCCGGTCCTGTTTGTCCTGGTTGAGGGTTTCGCCGATGAAGTCCTTGTTGGATACCGCGGCCAGGGCAGGGAATCCCACGGCGGCAATCTCGGCGAAGCGCCGGGTGATCTCCAGCGAATGCCGCGTGTTCTTGTTCAGGTCGTGTCCGGGGTCGATGATGATCCGTTCCGGCCGCACCCCCAGTTCCATCGCCAGGTCCGCCTTGCGGCGCAGGAAGTCCGCGACCTCCGCCACCACGTCGCCGTACTGCGGCCGGGGGTAGGCGGTGCGGGGCCGGGCCAGGCTGTGCGTGATGACCAGATGGGCGTCGCTGTCGGCGACGACGGCGGCAAGGTTGGGGTCCTGCAGTCCCGTGGTGTCGTTGATGACGTGCGCTCCCGCGCGGATGCTCTGCTCGGCCACCTCCGGTAGGAACGTGTCGACAGAGATGATGACATCGCTTTGGGCGGCGATGGCGGCTATCACCGGAACCACCCGGCCGGCCTCCTCGGTGGCGTCCAGCGCCGGACCGGGGGCGAAAGGCACCCCGCCGATGTCCAGCCAGTCCGCGCCGTCCTCCACCGCCTGGAGCGAGGCGGCTACCGCGGCGTCCAGGCCAAAGGTCCGTCCGGCGTCATAAAACGAGTCCGGTGTGCGGTTGATAATGGCCATCAGCGCCACCTGCCGGCTGAAGTCCAGCGTGCGCCGGCCGAAGGTGCGGACGGGGTGCTGCAGCTCAGGCATGGTGAAGGGCGGCGCGGTAACGCTGTCCCGTGTCGCCGTCGCCCGTTCCGTCAAAGCTCCTCCAGCGCAACCGCCGGGTCCGCCAGCCGCTGCGGGTCCACCGTCCGGCCGCCGCGGATCAGGTCCTTGATGGCATCCTGGACGTCCCAGATGTTGACGTTCATGCCGGCTACCACCTTGCCGTCGCGCAGCCAGAAGGCGATGAACTCGCGCTTGTCCAGGCTGCCGCGGATCACCAGCTCCGCGTCCTTGGTCAGCGCGGCGTAGCCGGAATACTCCATGCCGATGTCGAACTGGTCGGTATAGAAGTAGGGGATCTCATCGAGGGCGGCGTCCCGGCCCAGCATCGAACGGCCCGCCACCTTTCCGCCGGCGATCGCGTTGGCCCAGTGCTCGCTGCGGGCATATTCCCCCGTCACCGGGTGCAGCGCGTTCGCCACGTCGCCGGCGGCGAAAATGTCCGGATCGCTGGTCCGCAGCGCCGCATCCACCAGGATCCCGTTGCGGATCTGAAGGCCGGCGGCCTCGGCCAGTGCGGTGTTCGGGACGACGCCGACGGCGACCACCACCAGGTCTGCCGGCAGCGTCTCGCCGTTGGTTGTGACGACGGCGGCGACATTGCCGTCGTCGTCGGCCTGGATCTCCTTCGCGGAGGCCGGCAGCCGGAACTGAACTCCGGCTTCCCGGTGGCGGGCGGCGAAGGCGGCGCCGATCTGCGGCCCAATGGCGAGGCTGAGCGGTATCTCCTCCAGCCCCATCAGCGTGACCTCGTTCCCCAGTTCGCGGGCCGTGGCGGCGATTTCCATCCCGATCCAGCCGGAGCCGATCAGCACCAGCCGCCGGCCGCCGCCGGAGAGTTCGCCGCGCAGCCGTTCGCTGTCCGCCTTGGTCCGGAAGTAGTGCACGCCGTTGAGCCCGACGCCGGGGAACGGGATCACCCGCGGAGAGGCACCGGTGGCGAGCAGGAGTTTGGCATAACCGCGGGTTCCGCCGCCGGACAGGGTGACGGTGTGCGCGGCCGGATCGATGGCCTTGGCGCTCTGGCCGGTGATCAGTTCCACGTTGTTCTGCTGGTACCAGTCATCCGGGTAGGGCAGCAGGGACTCCTCGCTGTCCTTGCCGGCCAGGAAGCCCTTGGACAGCGGGGGCCGGATATACGGCACCTGGTCCTCGTCGCCGATCAGCACCACCGGACCGGTGAAACCCTCTTCCCGAAGGGTTGCCGCTGCCGTGGCGCCGGCCAGGCCGCCGCCGATAATCAGCATGGTGTCATTGTTTTCCGGGGTGTCCATGGTCGTCTCTTTTCGGCTGGTGGAGCTAGGAGCTGGTGCAGCTTGGACTTGTCGGTGTGGAAAGGCAGTGTGGAAAGACGGTGTGGAAACTGGTCAGACTGGAAACTGGTCGCGCATGGGGCCGGGAGTACTCAGTTCACCATAGAACGTGGAGGTGCGGGTTATGGTTCCGGCCGCCTGTACCCCGCGCAGCGACATGCACATGTGCTCCGCTTCGAGCACTACACCCACGCCGCGCGGATCCAGCGTTTCCATCAGCCAGTCCGCGAGCTGTTTTGTCAGCCGCTCCTGGACCTGCAGGTCGCGGGAGAACAGCTCCAGTCCACGGGCCAGCTTGGAGAGTCCAAAGAGCCTTCCGCCGGGAAGATAACCGATGTGGGCAACGCCGCGGAAGGGCAGCAGATGATGCTGGCACAGGGAGTGGAACGGGACATTCTTGACCAGGACGAGTTCGTTGTAGCCGTCCTCGTTCGGGAATGTCGTCCAGCTGGCCGCCCGTGGCGTGAGCATCTCCTTGAATGCGGCCGCCACCCGCCGCGGGGTATCCGACAGGTGCGGATCCTCCAGGTCCCGGCCAAGGGCGCGCAGGAAATCGCCGATGGCCCGCTCGGCCGCCACCGTGTCGATGCCGCCGGGATTCAGTTCGTCTAGGTCCAGCCCGGCTACGTCGCCGGGCTGGATCAGGTCGTCACCGGACCGGATTGGGGAATCGAGAAGTCTTGCTAATGCTTCTGGTTGTGCAGTCATGACGCCCCATCTCTAAAAGCCGCTTTCTCTGATTTTAGAAGCTCGTCTGCTGCGAAGTCAATTGTGGTTCGGACCGGTAGAGGTCTGGCTCATGGTCCAGGTCTGCCTTAGGGGCGAGCTAAGGTGCTGCTGCGAGGCTGGCCCTGGCCTCAACCCTGGCTGCGGTTCTGTAGAGCGGCGGTTCTGCAGGGCTGCGGTTCTGTAGGGCTCAGGTTCTGTAGAATGGATGAGTGCCCGTGTACCTTGACCACGCGGCGACCACGCCTATCTCGGCCCCGGCCCTCGCCGCACTCACCACCGAACTGAGCCGCAACGGCAACCCCTCGTCGCTGCACGGCTCCGGCCGGCGCGCCCGCGCGGTGGTGGAGCAGGCGCGTGAAACCCTGGCCGCCGCAGCCGGGGCACATCCTTCGGAAGTCATCTTTACCTCCGGCGGCACCGAGGCGGACAACCTTGCCGTGAAGGGCCTCTTCTGGTCCCGGCGGGATGCGGACCCGGCACGGAAACGGATCCTGGTTTCCGCCATCGAGCATCCGGCCGTGCAGGACACCGTGGAGTGGCTGGAAAAGCACGAGGGCGCGGAGGCTGTCTGGCTGCCGGTGGACGAGCAGGGCCTGGTCCGCATTGATGCGCTTGAGGCGGAGCTGGATGGCAGTGCCGGAGCCGGGCACGGTGCAGATTCGGTGGCGCTGGTTTCGGTGATGTGGGCCAACAACGAGGTCGGCACCGTTCAGCCGATCAGCGCGGTTGTGGACCTCGCGGCCCGCTATGGGATTCCCGTGCACTCGGATGCGGTCCAGGCGTTCGGATCGGTCCCGGTGGACTTCGCCGCCTCCGGTTTGGCTGCCATGTCCATCAGCGGGCACAAGATCGGCGGGCCGGTTGGCGTCGGCGCACTGCTGCTGGGGCGCTCGGTAAAGCTGGTGCCGGTGCAGCATGGCGGCGGCCAGGAGCGGGACGTGCGTTCCGGCACCCTGGACACCGCCTCCATTGCCGCCTTCGCCGCCGCCGCCGGGGACGTCGTCGAACATCTGCCCCAGGAACGCGTCCGCATAGCGGAACTTCGCGACCGGCTGATTGCAGGAGTGCGCGACGCCGTCCCCGAAGCGGTCCTGCGCGGCGTTCCCGTGCCGGATCCTGCCGGTGTCCCCCCTGAGGCAGGCGCTGTTCCGGAGTCCAAGGGGCCGGAAGGCCATCCGGCCAGACTGCCGGGAAACGCACATTTCACCTTCCCGGGCTGCGAGGGGGATTCGCTGCTGTTCCTGCTGGACATGGCCGGCATCGAGTCCTCCACCGGATCTGCCTGCACCGCAGGAGTGCCCCGGCCCTCGCACGTGCTGCTGGCGATGGGGCTGACCGAGGATGAGGCGCGCGGGGCGCAAAGATTCAGCCTGGGGCATACATCCACGCTGCAGGATGTTGACAAGTTCATCGCCGTCCTGCCCGAGGCCTATCTTCGGGCGAAGAAGGCGGGCATGGCGGGGCACGTTTCGAGTATCGAGACGGCCAGCACGCGAAAATAAGGCAGGCAACCGCCCAACAGCGGTATGCATGAAAGGAAGTAATGCGAGTATTGGCCGCGATGAGCGGGGGAGTGGACTCGGCGGTAGCCGCGGCGCGCGCCGTCGACGCCGGGCACGACGTCGTCGGAGTCCACCTTGCCCTCTCCCGGATGCCCGGGACCCTGCGCACCGGCAGCCGTGGCTGCTGCACAGTGGAGGACTCCAATGACGCCTGGCGCGCCTGCGACAAGCTCGGCATCCCGTATTACGTCTGGGACTTCTCCGAGCGGTTCAAGGAGGACGTGGTCCAGGACTTCATTGACGAGTACGCCGCCGGGCGCACGCCGAACCCGTGCATGCGCTGCAACGAGCGGATCAAATTCGCCGCGCTGCTGGAGAAGGCGCTCGCCCTCGGCTTCGACGCCGTCTGCACCGGGCACTATGCCAAGGTGGTCGACGACGGGCACGGCAACAAGGAACTGCACCGCGCCGCGGACTGGGCCAAGGACCAGAGCTACGTGCTCGGCGTGCTGACCCATGAACAGCTCAAGCACTCGATGTTCCCGCTGGCGGACACGCCATCCAAGGCCGAGGTGCGCGCCGAGGCCGAACGCCGGGGGCTTTCGGTGGCCAAGAAGCCGGACAGCCACGACATCTGCTTCATTTCGGACGGCGACACCCGGGGCTGGCTCGCAGAGAAGATCCAGATGAGCAGCGGGGATATCGTCGACGAGTCCGGAGCCAAGGTCGGCGAACATCCCGGCGCGAACGCCTTCACGGTCGGCCAGCGGCGCGGACTCAAGCTGGGTACCCCCGCCGCCGATGGCAAGCCGCGCTTTGTGCTGGAGATCCGGCCCAAGGAGAACAAAGTGGTGGTGGGACCGGAGGCCCTGCTGGCGATCGACGAGATCCGCGGCATCAAGGTCTCCTGGGCCGGCCTGCCCATCCCCGAAGCCGAGGTCGCGGATTCCGCGCGCTCGCAGACCTTCGAGTGCATGGCTCAGGTCCGTGCACACGGCGATCCGGTGCCCGCGCGGGCGTACCTGGAGCTGGCGCCCGACGACGGCCGGGGAGTACGCGAGGAGCTGGTGGTGACGCTGGAGGAACCGCTGCGTGGTGTGGCCCCGGGACAGACCGTGGTGCTGTACCAGGCCACCCGGGTGCTGGGCCAGGCCACGATCGACGCCGCACGTTCCCTCTCCCGCCCCGCGCTCTGAACTCGGACGCAGGGCTAGTCCGGGTCGGTGGTGGGATCCTCCTCCGGGGATTCCGGTGGGTAGGTGATGGATTCGCCGTCGACCTTCGCGAAACCGGTGAGAGTGTGCGGCTTGGCGGACTTTTCACTCATGATGTCCAGGACCTCGACGCCGCGGACCAGCAGTGCGTCCCCTATGAGTGAGCGGTGGCAGCGCCAGGGGACGGCCTCGGCGCACATGATGGCGCTTGGTTGCTGGCCCGCGAAGGATATGAGTTCCCGGATCCCGTCAGCGAACTCCCGTGTCTGCATGTAGTCGGCGTAACCGCGGAAGGACGTGTTCCGCCAGGCGCCGTTGATGCTGTCCTTCCGGCTGTGCCGCAGCCCGCCCAGCGACTCCATCCGCCGGTAGGCGATGCCACGCTCGGCCAGTCCGGTGGCCAGCTGGTCCTGGCCGTACTGCGGATTGTGCCGGGACTTGGCGATGGTCCGGACGTCGACGACGGCCTCCACCTGGTGCGCGCGGAGCAGGGCTACGAATTCGTCCAGCGGATGAGTAGAGTGGCCAACCGTATAGATTCTCACGCTCCGACGGTACCGCCTTCGCGGCCGTGGGGCGGCGGCGGGTCTTCGCGGCCCTGGGGCGGCGGCGGGTCTAAAGGGCAGTGGGTCCGCGGCGGGTCTAAGCTGGCCCCGTGCAGCAATCCGCCCAGCCGCCATCCAACCAGCAGAAGTTCATGCAGAAGGACGTCCTGATCCTCACGCATGTCCCCTGGGAAGGTCCCGGCCTCATCGCCGATGCACTGGCCGAGGCCGGCATTCCATACCGGATCCGCAGCATCGTCGCGGAAGCGGAGCCGCAGCTTCCGGGCACAGGCGAGCTGGCCGGCGTCGTCATTCTGGGTGGTCCGATGGACGCCGACGACACCGTGAACCATCCTGGGCTGGCGCGGGAGGCGCAGCTGGTGCGCGACGCCGTTGCCGAGGAGGTCCCGGTGCTGGGAATCTGCCTGGGCCACCAGATCATCGCACTGGCCCTCGGCGCGCCACTGCACAAGGGCGCCACGCAGGAGGTGGGCCTTGCGCCGGTGGAACTGGTCTCGGACGACCGGCTGCTGAGCCACCTGCACGGCACGCCGGTGGTCCATTGGCACCGGGATAACGCCGGGCTGCCGGAGGGGGCAACGCTGCTGGCCCGCACGGCCCGGTGCCCCAACCAGGCCTTCCGCTACGGCAGCGCGATCGGCCTGCAGTTCCATCTGGAGCTGGACCAGACGCTGCTGCGGGCCTGGCTCGACGACGGCGGCATGGCTGCGGAGCTGACAAGGGCGGCGGATGCGGGCGACGGGCCGGCGACGACTACGGCGGCAGGTCAGGCTGGGACCCCGGCCACACCGGCGGAGCAACTGCTGGCCGGATTCGCCGTCGACCAGCAGGCCCGTACAGACGCTGCACGTCACGCGTTCGGTCTGTTCGCCCTGGATGCGGGGGCCAGGGCGGCGACCCGGCCAGCGTTGTAGCGGCCCTGAAATTGGACTGACCGACCTTTCGGTAGATAAATATCTGGTTGCAACTTTTGTTGCAGGGAGAAAAACTTTCCAGGTTCTGGTAGAAACGAGGAACCACGACTGTGCGCTGCCTCACCACAGTGGGGCGGGGGACGCACGTCGCACTCACCAAAAGAAAGTTTGCAGATGGCTAAGAAAAAGATGGGCCTGCGCTATGCAATCGCGCTCGCGGGCGTCTCGATGCTGGCGTTGACAGCCTGCACCGGACCCAGCGGCGGCGGCACGCCGAGCGGCAGCAGCGCCGGCGCCAGCGGGGCGCCAATCACCTTCGGGACCACGGACAAGGTCACCTCCTTGGATCCGGCCGGATCATATGACAACGGTTCGTTCATGATCATGAACCAGATCTACCCGTTCGTGCTGAACTCCAAGCCGGGCAGTGCGGACCCGCAGCCGGATATGGCCGAGTCTGCCTCATTCACTTCGCCCACCCAGTACACAGTCAAACTGAAGTCCGGACTCAAGTGGGCCAATGGTGACACCCTTGATTCCACCGACGTGAAATTCAGCTTTGACCGGCAACTGAAGATCAACGATCCCAACGGACCGGCGACGCTGCTGGGCAACCTCGCGAGCGTCGACGCTCCTGATGCCACCACCGTGGTGTTCAACCTCAAGCAAGGCAACGACCAGACCTTCCCGCAGATCCTGACCACCTCGGCGGGCCCGATCGTGGACCACAAAGTTTTCCCGGCGGACAAGGTCATGGATGATGATGCCATCGTCAAGGCCAAGGCGTTTGCCGGCCAGTACACCATTGAGTCCTACAAGAAGAACGAGCTGATCAGCTTCAAGGCGTACCCGGGTTACCAGGGCCTGCTGGGCAAGCCGAAGACGGACAACGTTACGGTGAAGTACTACGCCGATTCGAACAACCTCAAGCTGGACGTCCAGCAGGGCAATATCGACGTCGCCTCCCGCAGCCTTACGCCTACGGACATCGACAGCCTGAAGAAGGATTCCAAGGTCAAGGTCGACGTCGGCCCCGGCGGCGAGCTGCGCTACATCGTCTTCAACTTCGACACCATGCCTTTCGGCGCGAAGTCGGCCACACCCGACCCGGCCAAGGCGTTGGCCATCCGCCAGGCGATGGCCGATTCCGTTGACCGCAAGGCCATTGCGGACCAGGTCTACAAGGGCACCTACCTGCCCGTGTACTCCTACGTCCCGCAGGGCTTCGCCGGCGCCACCGAGCCGCTCAAGAGCATGTATGGCGACGGAAACGGCAACCCGAGTGTGGACAAGGCGAAGAAGGCCCTTTCGGATGCCGGCGTCAGCACCCCGGTGAAGATCGACCTGCAGTACAACCCGGACCACTACGGCAAGTCCTCCGGCGACGAGTATGCCGCGGTCAAGGCCCAGCTGGAGAAGACCGGGCTGTTCACCGTCAACCTGCAGTCCACCGAATGGGTCACCTACACCAAGCAGCGTGTCGCGGATGCGTACCCCATGTACCAGCTGGGCTGGTTCCCGGATTACTCCGATGCGGATAACTACCTGTCCCCGTTCTTTACGGCCAACAACTTCCTGAAGAACCACTACGACAACAAGGCCGTGCAGGACATGATTGCCCAGCAGCTGACCACGACGGACAAGTCCGCCCGCGAGAAGCTGATCGGTGACATCCAGACAGCCGTTGCCAAGGACCTCTCCACCCTGCCGCTGCTCCAGGGCGCGCAGGTGGCGGTCTCCGGCAAGGACGTGCAGGGCGTCAAGGACACCCTGGATGCCTCCTTCAAGTTCCGCCTGGGCGTGCTGTCCAAGTAGCACCTGAGGCGTTAAGGACGAGGTCCTGCCCGCACGGCACAGGGGGAGGCGGGGCGTCGCATAGGCGCCCCGCCTCCTGCCGTGTCCGACGACGACGGCGGCCAGCCACGCGATGGCTGCCCGCCACCGATACCTGCACTACAGAATTAGGTAGCAATGACAACCCTGATAGACGCGCCTC
>DATIMB010000466.1:0-7690 GCA_035475875.1 Micrococcaceae bacterium | reverse complement strand
CGGCCATTAAGGCCGCCGCCGATTCGGCGAAGGACAACGCGCCTTCCCCTGCCAGCCGACGGGACGACGACGCCGCCCGCCGCAACGACGGTCCGCAGCGCAGCGGCACCGTTGCCCGGCGGAACGACGACGCCCGGCGGCAGCCGGAGCGGAAGGCGGCCGCCAGGGACCGGAGCCATGCCGCTTCGGAGGACGCGGCCCGAAGCGCAAGGCAAACGTCCGACGGCGGCACGTTGCCTGCCGCTGCGGATTCTGCTGGCGCGGCCCTTTCTGGGGCAGGGACGACTCCGGGTAGTGCTGCTTCCAGCGCAGCCGATACTACGTTGGGTGGCGGCCCGGCCCTGGGGCAGACTCCCGCTCCCGGCACAATGCCCACCGATTCTGCCGCCACTTTTGCAGCCTCCGTCACGCCGTCTGCCGGTGGCACTGCTTCTGCGTCGGGGATCGGCACCGTGGCCGGCCCCTCCGGGAGCTCAACTGCGGTTCAGGGCATTACTCCTGGCACAGCAACAGTTGCCGATGCCGCAACTGCCCGGGTCGGGCAGGGGAACGCGGCGACCCTGGCCCTTGCGACCTCAGGAGCGGCGGGACAGACTCCGGGATCGGACTCCGCCGCAGCTGCCGCAGTAAGCCCGAGCGCCACGGGGGCGGCGGCCGGTAGCCTCACGGCAGGGAACTCCGCCGCACCATCATCGTCATCGCACACCCCGGCCGCACAAGCTGGTTCGTTTGCTCCCACGGCCGGAAGTCCCTCTGAGATTGCGGACTTGAAGACCGGACCGGGTTTTTCCCTTGCGCCCGGCGCTGCCTCGGTAGCGGCCGCGGCGGCAGGTTCCGCCTTCACCGCTGGTGCGGCTTCCTCCGCCACAGGTAAGAACTCCGCTTCTACTGGGACCGCATCGACCAGCCCCTCCGCTGCGAATGGCGCCAGCGCTGCCAACGGCGCCAGCGTCTCCGCCGTCAACGGCGCCAGCACCGCCGGCATTTCGGCGCCTGCCGCGTCTCCGACGGGATCGGCGGCAGAGAACGCCGGATCAGCACCGATGAATGCCTCCACTGTTGCTGATCCCGGTTCAACAGCAGGAACAGCAGGAAGAGCCGCAGCTGGCGGGTCCGCCGCTGCGTTCGCTGCCGTCCAGGCAGCCCTGTCCGCTGGCGGCGGGAGCCAGCCGCCGTCGTCGGACCTTGCCAAACCCCTCATCCAAGCCGATCCCGGAAGCGCCGCCCTCGCCGCGGCGGCGCAAGGAACCCAGCTGGCCACCTCACCGGCTGCCTCAACGCCATTCGCCGCCGCCGTCGCCCAAGCCCAGCCAGCCGCTTCGCCGCCAGGGCAGCCACCGCTGGCCAGCCAGCTCACCGGCCCGCTGTTTTCGCTGGCCGGGGGCAAGCCGGGGGAGCACACGATGACCATCAACGTCACCCCGGATAACCTGGGTCCGGTGACCGTTAGGGCCCACATCTCCGCCGGCGACGTCCGGCTGGAACTGTTCGCCCCGAACGACGCCGGGCGCGAGGCGCTGAGGTCCATCCTGCCGGACCTGAAGCGCGACCTGGCCGGGACCGGACTCAATGCCAACCTGGACCTCTCCTCAGGGAACCAGCCCGGGCCACAGTCCGGCCAGCAGGGCCTGCTGGGAGAACCGGGCGGTCAGGGCTCCCGAAACGCACCCGTGCCAACCAGCCGCGGCAACGCCGATGTGCCTGCGCGGCAGGCTCCCGGGCCCGCACCCGGCGCCCGAAGTTCCCGGCCCGCAGATTCCACCCTCGACGTCCTCGCCTGAAAGAAGGAGCAGCACCATGAGCATCGACCCAGTAGGGGCACCGGTGACCACCGCGCCGGCAGCCGCAGGCGGAAGCAGCCTGTACGCCACCGCGCCCACCGCTGCGCCGAAGCAGGTGATGGACAGTTCCATGTTCATGTCGCTGCTGGTCACCCAGTTGCAGAACCAGGACCCCAGCTCGCCGATGGACACCAATCAGATGATCGGGCAGACCACGCAGCTGGCCATGATGGAAAAGATCACCGATATGACCACCACCAGCCAGGAGAACTTCTCCCTGCAGATGCGGATCGCTGCGGCCGCTTTGGTGGGCAAGCAGGTCACCTACACCGGGTCGGACGGCAACACCGTTACCGGCCAGGCAACCGCCGTTTCCTACGCCGGGTCGGTTCCGCAGGTGACCATTGACGGCAAGACCATCGCGCTGGATGCCGTGTCCGGGGTGGCCGCGGCCGCGCCTGCAGCATCGGCAACGCCGGCTCCAAGCACTACGGACCCAACCGCTGCATCAACTTCCACAGCTTCAGCTTAAAAACCGCACCACTTCCCGCTCTGCCAAAGCTTCGCCGAAAGGAACCACCGTGCTTCGCTCCTTGTACTCCGGAATCTCCGGTCTCCGCGCCCACCAGACCATGCTGGACGTCACCGGTAACAACATTGCCAACGTCAACACCCAGGGCTTCAAAGCTTCCTCGGTGGAATTCCAGGACACCCTCTCCCAGATGACCAAGGGCGCCTCTGCGCCCACTTCCGGCAGCGGCGGAAGCAATCCGGCTCAGGTCGGGCTCGGGGTCCAAGTGGCCGGTATCTCCACCAACTTCACCCAGGGCTCGTCCGAGGCCACGGGCAAGGCCACAGACATGATGATCTCCGGAGACGGGTTCTTCGTCGTGCAGCAGGGCGGGGAGACTCTTTACACCCGCGCAGGCTCGTTGGGGCAGGACGCACAGGGCCGACTGGTAACCCCCGACGGTGCCATCCTGCAGGGCTGGACCGCGGACGCAAATGGTGTGGTCTCCACCGGCGGTCCGGTGGGAAACATGACCCTCTCGTCCCAGATCCTGGCTCCTGCCCAGGCCACGACGACGGCCACGGTGTCCGGAAACCTGCCTTCGGATGCGGCAACTGGAACGGCTCTGACACGTGACATTCAGGTCTACGGCGCCAGCGGCAACACCAGCACAATATCCCTGACCTTTACCTCTTCTGGACCGGGAGCCTGGAGCGTGACTGACGGTGCCGGTGATACTGCCTCACTGACATTTGGAGCGGACGGCAAGCTGACGAGCGCAGGTAACACGCTTACCAGCGCCGGGGTGGCAGTAGATCTGTCGACCCTCACTGGTTTTAGCGGTTTGAGCACCGTGACAGCCAAGAGCGACAATGGCCGGGCCGCTGGCACGCTGGAGTCCTTCACCCTGTCCAAGGACGGAACCGTCGTCGGCTCCTTCAGCAACGGAGCCAAGCAGGCCGTAGGCCAGATCGCTTTGGCGAACTTCACCAACCCGGGCGGACTCGAAAAGGCCGGATCGTCGTCGTACCGTGCCAGCGCCAACTCCGGCGCGGCCACCATGGGCGTCGCAGGGAGTGCCGGCATGGGCACCCTGGTGGCCGGGTCGCTGGAAATGTCCAACGTGGACCTGTCCCAGGAGTTCACCAACCTGATTGTGGCCCAACGCGGCTTCCAGGCCAATGCCCGCGTCATCACCACCTCGGACACGGTGCTGCAGGAACTCATCGACCTGAAGAGGTAAAGTCCCGAAACGCTCTGCAAGGGCTACTCGAACGGCTTGGTCCCCAACAGACGTAGGGGACCAAGCCGTTTAAGTGCCAGTTAAGTGCTGGCAGGTGATGCCGCCCAGAAGGAATGCGGGTGAGACTGGGTGGAACGCTCCTGGGCCGCTATGAGCGCTCCAGTCCCGCTATGAGCGCTCCAGTCCCGCTATGAGCGCTCCAGCCCCGCATAAACGCTGTTGGCCAGCAGCGGTTTTGCGGTCCCGCCGCGGTCGTAGCGGGGGAGGAGCGTCCATCCAGCCGTTGGCCGGGATGTCGACGGCTTGGATCAGCTGATGGAGGGATACCCTCACCGGACGGCTGCCGGAGCTGCGGACGGGTGCCCCGGACACATCCACGGCAACCGTCCAGATCTGCGGCAAATCTCGCCATCGGCGGCCCGGTCGCCTAACAAAACGGCGCCGTCAGCCGACAGTACCTTGTGGACGGACCCCAAAGGGACCCGCAGACAAGGACAAATCCAATGATCGTAGTAACCCGGCTGGACAAACGCGAGTTTGCGATCAACCCTGACCTCATTGAGCGGATCCACGCCAGCCCGGACACCACGCTGGTGATGGCAGACGGCGCCAAGTACATTGTCACCGAATCCATGTCCGAGGTGATCGAACTGATTGCACAGTACCGCGCCTACGTCATCGGCCTGGCCCGGGACACGCCGGTGGTCACCGAGCACCACGCCGGCCGGACGCTGAGCATCGTCCCGTCGTCGGATCCTGGCACGCCCCGGCACGGCAACACGGCTCCGCTGCCACCGGCGAGGTAGGTCATGGATCCGTCACTGATCATCGGGCTGCTGATCGCGTTCGGTGCGCTGTTCGGGATGGTCACCCTTGAGGGTGCGCACATCCAGTCGCTGCTGCTGCTGCCGCCGATGCTGCTGGTCTTCGGCGGCACCATCGCCGTCGGGCTGGCCGGGTCGACGCTGAAGGATGTGACGCTGGCGTTCAAGGCGCTGCCGGCGGCCATCAAGGGCAAGTCCATTCCGCCGCACGACAGCATTGAGCAGATCGTGGGCCTCGCGGAGAAGGCGCGCAGCGAGGGACTGCTGGCGCTGGAGCAGGAGGCGTCCAAGGTCAACGATCCGTTCCTGCGCGGGGCGCTGCAGAACATTGCGGACGGGACCGACGGCGACGAGCTGCGGTACATGCTCGAGGATGAGATCGGCACCAAGATCAAGACCGATCACGGCGCCTCCAAATTCTTTACGTCCATGGGCGGCTACGCCCCGACCGTGGGCATCATCGGCACCGTGGTCTCGCTGACGCACGTGCTGGAAAACCTCAGCAGCCCGGACAAGCTGGGCCCGATGATCGCGTCCGCGTTCGTCGCGACGCTGTGGGGCCTGCTCTCGGCGAACTTCATCTGGCTGCCGATCGGTACCCGGATGGCACGGATTTCGGAGATCGACGTCGAGCGGATGACGCTGCTGATGGAAGGCGTGCTGGCGGTCCAGGCCGGCAGCCAGCCGCTGCTGCTGCGTGAACGGCTCAAGGCGATGGTCCCGGCGCACCAGATGAAGGGCGGCGGCAAGGCCGGTGCCAAGGGTGCGGGGGCCAAGGCGGCCAAGGGCGCAAAGGGTGAGGAAGCGGCATGAGCGCGCGGCCCCGGCGGAAGGTTTTCCGCAAGCCCGGGGATACGCACCCGGACGAGCGCTGGATGGCGTCCTACATGGACATGGTGACCGTGCTGATGTGCATGTTCATCGTGCTCTATGCGATGTCCACCGTGGACAAGACCAAATTCGAGATCCTGAAGAATTCGCTGGCCACCGGCTTCGGCGTGGTCTCCACGGAGAAAGTCGATACCGCCAAGGGTGTGGTGGTGCCGTCCAAGCTGGTCAACACCAACGGCGAGGCCTTCACCGACCTGGACCTGGCCAAGAAGGAAGTGGACCGGCTCACCGCGCTGCGGGACCAGATGAATGCCAACCTGAAGGCGGTGGGGCTTGCCGACGCGGTTAAATTCACCATCGACCAGCGCGGGCTGACGGTCCGGCTGGTCAGCCAGCAGACCTTCTTTAATCCCGACGACGCCACGCTCACGGCGCAGACGGTGAAGGTCCTGGATTCGATTGCCCCGGTCCTGGCCAGCGTCACCCTGGATGTCTCGGTGGAGGGAAACGCCGCGCTGGTTCCGGCGGAGTACACGGATCCGCAGTACTGGGAGATCTCCGTCGCGCGGTCCACCCACGTGGTCCGGCACCTGATCGAGGGGGACGGGATCGACCCGAAGCGGATGTCCGCCGTCGGCTTCGGGGCGTCCAGGCCGATCGGGACCACCAACAGCGCCGAGGACCTGGCGATGAACCGGCGGGTGGACATCGTGGTGCTGTCCGACCAGCCCGAGGACGTCCGGTCGCTTATTCCGGAGGTACTCAAAGCCAAGGGCCAGTAACATCGGCACCACAGGTCACATTTAAACTCTCGGCAACTCCTAACGGACATTACGGCGGCGCCGATAGTGCCCACTGTGAGCGAAATGCAAGAAGACCCCGGTAGCACCGCCGGCAGGCAGGCGAAAACCGTCGAGGTCGTCGATTTCGCACGCCCCACCACCCTGGGCCGCGCACACAACCGCATCCTGGACCTGGCCATGGAGACGTTCGCCCGGCAATGGGGAACCCACCTGACCGCGCGCGTGCGGGTGAAGTCAAGGGTCACCTCCGGCCAGGTCAGCATGCAGACGTACGACGAATACTCCGCCTCGCTGCCGGTCAGCACCACGATGGTGCTGTGCAACCTGGAGGGGACGCAGTCCAAGGCCATCATCCAGTTCCCCATCAGGGCCGGGCTGAGCCTGGCCCTGCTGATGCTTGGCGGCAACGGCAACCAGTGGGTTCCCGACCGCCCGTTCACGCAGATCGAGCAGAACCTGGTCCGGCGCCTGATGGACGATGCGCTGGAGAACCTGCGCTACTCGCTGGATTCGCTGCTGACCGCCCCCATCACGTTTGACACGATCCAGTACAACTCGCAGTTCGCCCAGGCCGCGGCGCCGTCGGACCTGATGATCGTGGCCTCCTTTAACATCAACGTGGGCGGCAAGACCGAGGCGGCAACCGTGGCCATTCCGGCCGAGATCCTGCTGCCTAGCCTGGGCGCGGCCAATCCGGTGGACACCAAGACAGATGCTCGCCAGCTGATCCGCGACCAGCTGGCGCACGTGCCGGTGGAGGTCTCGCTGCAGCTGGCGTCCACCCGGATCCGGCCCAGCACCATCCTCAAGCTGTCGGTGGGGGACGTGCTGCCCCTGCCGCACCCCAAGCACCGGCCCGTTGACGTTGCCGTGGACGGCCAGCGGCTGGCCCACGCCGCGCTGGGGGCCAAAGGATCACGCCTGGCCGGCGTAATTGTCACTACCGAGGAGAACCCGCGATGAGCGCGAACCAGACCCTGCACACCTCCGCTGTCAATGCGCTGACCGAACTGCTGCCCACTCTGACCCCGCTGACGTACGCGGTCTTTCCGGACCGGGCGCTGCTGGGCGGCAAGGTTTCGCAAGCCGTGACAGCGTCCTTCGTGGGGGCGTTGTCAGCGGATGTGGCCCTGGTGCTCACCGACGCGGAGGCGCTGGCCGGCGCGGCGGGTGCGGAAAACGGGCTGGTGTCGCTGGAGGATGTGCTGCGGCCCGCTTTTGAACGGGCGACGGCGGTGCTGGGCGCGGGCGTGCTGGCGGAGTCCCGCACGGAGGACGCCTCCTCGCTGTTCGCGGACCCGGAGACGGTCATCTTCGAGCTGTCCGGTGCCGGCGAGACCGCCGGCTGGTTTGCCGTGCGGATCCGCGAACACGCCAATGTCAGCGCCCTGCGCCCGCCGCAGGAATCCGTGGTCGGCAAGCTGGGCCGGATCAACAACGTCGAGATGACGCTGACGGTGGAGATCGGGCGCACCCGGATGTCTGTCCGGGACGTGCTGGAGCTGGAGCCGGGACGGGTGATCGAGCTGGACCGTTCCGCCGGTGCCCCCGCCGACGTGCTGCTCAACGGCAGGCTGATCGCCCGCGGCGAGGTCGTCGTCGTCGACCAGGACTACGCCGTGCGCATTACGAAGATCCTCGATGTCACCGAGGCGGTCGGCTAAATGGACACACTTCTCCTCGCGTTGAGGGTTGTG
>DATIMB010000465.1:0-2071 GCA_035475875.1 Micrococcaceae bacterium | reverse complement strand
GTCGAGCGCCAGCAACTCGTCCTCCTGCGCGGCCCACTGCTCCCAGTAATCCTCAAAGGTCCCGCCGTCGCGGTCCAGCGCGCGCCGCTTGCGTGCCCCGGCCTCCGCTTCCACCCAGATGACGACGTCCAGCAGCTCCCGCGCCGGGGCATGCGCCGCGCCCACCCCTTCGACGATGACGACGTCCGCAGGAGGGGTGCTGCGCTGGGCTCCGTCGTAGTGGTTCTCCCAGTCCCAGCTGGCCCACAGTGCGGGGATGCCCTGGCTCAGCGGCTCCAGCACGGTGCTGACGTACCGCTCGATGCCGGCCGCCAACCCGTTCCAGCCCGGGTAGATCTCCTCGAGATGGAAAACGGAGACCTTGCGGTGTTCGCGCAGCAGTGCCGCCAGTTCCAGCGCCAGGGTGGTCTTGCCCGCGCCGGAGCGTCCATCGATGGCGATGATCACCGGCGCCGGACGGCTAGCGGCCAGCATTCGTGTCCCTACTCTGTTCCTCCTGGACAGGCGAGCCCGGGGCTTGCTGGAGGCGCACGTGCTCCAGGATGCCGGGGATGGCGGCATCGATAAGCCGCGAGCTTTCCTCAAAGTCCCGGGCGCCTCCGAACCACGGATCGTCAATGCCCTGTTCGGCGGCGGTTCCGCCCGCCACGGCCGGGTCAAAGGAACGCAGCATGCGCACCTTTGAGCGCGCATCGTCGTCCGGCGCTGCCGCGCGGAGGCTGTCAAAATGGTCGACGTCCAAGGCCAGGATGAGGTCCCTGTCCGCAAACCAGGCAGACTGGAACTGCCGGGCGGAGTGGCCGGCGGAACTGATCCCGACCGCGTCCAGCCTGGCTACCGCCCGCGGATCGATGGGATTGCCCAGCTCCCAACCGCTGGTTCCCGCGGAGTCGACGACGACGTCGAGCCCGGCGCGGTCCGCGGCGCGCTGGAGCATCCGTTCGGCCATCGGGGAGCGGCAGATGTTTCCGGTGCAGACGGTGATGATCCGGTAGGGCTGGGCCATGCCTCCAGTCTTACAGAACGGCGAGCAGAATTCCGACTCCGATGAACAAACCGCCGAAGGTCCGGTTCAGGGTCAGCTGTCCGCGGGGAGTGCCGGTGAAATGTTTGAGCTGCTTGGCTCCGGCGGCGAAGACGAACCACATAATGATGATGTCGATGGCCACCACGGTGCCCGTCAGGACGGCGTACTGGCCCAGCAGTGGTCTGTTGGGACGGATGAACTGGGGCATGAAGGCCAGGAAGAAGATGATGGCTTTCGGGTTGAGCAGATTGACCCAGAGGCCGCGCAGGAACATCGAGCCACCGGGCTCGGCAGCCCTGCCCGCGGCCACCTCAGCGCTTTCCTCGGCCTTCGCCAGGATTTTGCGCACGCCCAGGTAAACCAGATAGAGGGCGCCGGCATAGCGGATGGCCTGGAAAGCCAGCGGGGAGTTGGAAACCAGCAGGCCAACGCCGGCGGCGACGATGCAGACGTGCACCACAAGGGCCAGTTGCTGCCCGAAGATGCCGTAGATGGACCGGCGGAAGCCGGACGTCAGTGCATTGCTCATGGTGTTGATGGCACCGGCACCCGGCGTCAGGCTGATCATGGCGCCGGCACCCGCCAGGGCCAGCCATAGGGAGAATTCCACTAACCAAGTTTAGGGCCACGGATGCATGGCCCCACTACCAGAACGTCGCATGGGCTGCCAGCAGGCGGTCAAAAGGATCCCGGTGGTTCCAGTTCAATTGGCCTGCGGTAACACTGTGCGTGGCTGACGGATCGATTTCCGATGCCTCCAAGTGGGCACCTGGAGGCTGAAGCTGCTGACGATTGCGTCGCCGCCCGTGCGCTGTGGAGGGCGATTCAAGCCCGGGCGATGATCTCGCCGTTGGGAATCAGGAACCAGCCATCCGCCGTCGAGCCCCACGCCCGCCAGCCGGCGGAGAGCCGCTCAAGTTCCGACCGGTCCGCAAGCCCGTATTCAAGGGACTGCTCGGCAAACGCCGAATGCACCACGCGGTCCGCCCAGACCCCTGCATGCCACTGGCGCTCTTCCTCGGTGGCATACAGCCAATTGGCAGA
>DATIMB010000464.1:0-6316 GCA_035475875.1 Micrococcaceae bacterium | reverse complement strand
CCCAGGCCCGGCTTTATCGAGCCGATGATGGCCACCCCCGGCAGCGTCAAGGACATCAGCGCCGAATCCGACTGGGACTTCGAAATGAAATGGGACGGCATGCGGGCCGTGGCGGTCGTGGCCGACGGCAACGTCCAACTGTTCAGCCGCAACGGCAATGACGTGACCAAAGGCTATCCGGAACTGGCGGCGGTCGCGGAGGCGGTGAAGGCCGGCGGCGCGGCCAGCGCAGTGCTCGACGGCGAGATCGTCGCGCTGGACAGGAACGGGCGCCCGGACTTCCGGCTGATGCAGCAGCGGATGAAGCTGACCAAACCGGCGCAGATAGCCGCCGCCCGCAAGTCCGTCCCGGTGGCATTCATGGTCTTTGACCTGCTCGAACGCAACGGCGAGTCGCTGCTGCACCGCAGCCTGCAGCACCGACGGCTGGCACTGGAGGCCCTGCTCACCGGGCACACCGGCGACACGGTGGCGCTCTCACCGCTGTTCGAGGGCGACGTGCACCAGGCGGTGGCCACCAGCCGGGAGCTGGGCCTGGAAGGGGTGATGGCCAAGCAGCGCGGGAGCACGTACAGTTCCGGCCGGCGCGGGCGGTCCTGGATCAAAATCAAGAACCAGCAGATGCAGGAGGTGGTGGTGGCCGGTTGGCGGCCCGGCAACGGGCACCCCGCGGCCACGATCGGATCGCTGCTGCTGGGGGTCCCGGTGGACGGGCAGCTGGAGTACGTGGGCCGGGTGGGCAGCGGATTTTCCGACCAGGACCTGGCGGAGATGTCCAAACGGTTCGCCAGGATGGGCCGGGCCAGCAGCCCGCTGCAGGAGGTCCCTCGCGCCGACGCCCGGGACGCGCACTGGATCACGCCCAAACTGGTGGGCGAGGTGACCTACACCGAGCGCACCGGTGACGGCCGGCTGCGCCATCCGGTGTGGCGCGGCTGGCGGCCTGACAAGGAACCTGCCCAAGTACGGGTGGAATAGGAGAGGAAAACCGATGGAACGTATCCAGAACGGCCAGGACGAGGACCGCCAGCACAGCGAGGCCCCGGCCGAGGGCGACGACGAGGATTACTCGGATGCCCCGCGGTACCATCCCCAGGACCCTGCGGAAGGGTCCGACGACGACGGCGCCTAGGACGACGCTGGCGCCTGGATGACGACCCCTGGACGACGACGGCTGGACGACGACGAAGGCTAGCTGGCTAGGCAGCTAGCCGGCGGGCTAACGGCCGCCCTCGATCTTCCGGCTCCGTTGCTCCTGCCCGGGCTGGCCGTACGGGTAGGGAGCCAACTGGGGTTCGCTGACCGCGGTCAGCCGGTTGGCATCGTCCGCACCCAACCGCAGGTCCGCGGCAGCCAGGTTATCCGCCAGTTGCCCGGTGGTGCGCGCACCCAGAATCACCGATGTCACGGCCGGCCGGTCGGCCAGCCAGGCCAATGCCACCTGCGACGCACTTACTTCGTGGGCCCGGGCGATCTCCTGCACCGCGCTAATGATCTGCCAGGTACGCGGGTCCGCGTTGCGCGCCTTCCACGCCTCCATCCCGCGCTCCGGGTTCTCGCCCAGCCGGGTTGCCCCGGTCGGCGGCTGGTCACGCTGGTATTTGCCGGAAAGCCACCCGCCGCCCAGCGGGGACCACGGCAGCAGCCCGATCCTGGCATCGAGCGCGGCCGGGACGATTTCCGATTCGATCCCGCGGACCAGCAGGCTGTACTGCGGTTGCAGGGTCACCGGAGGGTTCCACTGGTGGGCGCGGGCCAGGTGCACAGCCTTGGTCAGCTGCCAGCCCAGGAAATTGGAGAACCCGTAATAGGCGATCTTCCCCTGCGCCACAGCGTCCTGGAGGAAGCCAAGGGTTTCCTCGATCGGGGTGATGGGGTCCCAGGCGTGCATCTGGTACAGGTCGATCTGCTCCACGTCGAGGCGGCGTAGGGATGCCTCCAGCGCCCGGCTCAGGTGCCGGCGGGAGGTTCCCACGTCGTTGGCGGCCGGTCCCATCGGAAACCTGCCCTTGCTGGCGATGACCACTTGGTCCCTGGCCCCGGTCCTGTTGGCCAGCCAGCGGCCGATGATCTCCTCCGAAACCCCTGCGCTGTAGACGTCTGCGGTGTCGATGAAGTTGCCGCCGGCGGCCAGGTAGTCGTCGAGGATGGCGTGGGATGCTTCTTCGGTCGCTTCCGCGCCGAAGGTCATGGTGCCCAGGGCGTAGGCGGAAACGGCTGTGCCGCTGTTGCCGAGTCTGCGGTACTGCATGGTCCTCCTCAGGATCTCTGTTCGGACTGGCGCTGCCCTGGATCGACCGCGTTCGGGTCGCCGGTCTGGGGCTGCAGGAACTTATCTGCGGTCAGGGGCAGGTCGCGGACCCGGATTCCGGTGGCGTGGTAGGCCGCGTTCGCGATGGCGGCCGCGGCACCGACAATGCCGATTTCGCCGAGTCCGCGGGCACCGAGCGGACCGGCATGCGGGTCCTCGTCCTCAAGCCAGACGGCGTCCATCTGCTCAATGTCGGCATTGGTTGGAATGTGGTACTCGGCAAAGTCGTGGTTGACGATAATGCCGAAGCGCGGATCCATGACGCTGTGTTCGTGCAGGGCCATGCCCACGCCCATGGTCATCCCGCCAAGGAACTGTGAACGGGCCGTGCGCGGATTGATGATCCGCCCTGCGGAAAAGACGCCCAGCATCCGGCAGAGCCGGATCTCTCCGGTGGCGGCATGGACGCGGACCTGGGCAAACTGGGCGCCGAAGGAATGCATGGCGAATCTTGTTGCCTCCGGGTTGGCCGATCCCTGCGCCTGTGCCTGGGCCCCGGGTGCCGGATCGCGGCCGTGCTGGGCACGGAACGCGCCGGCGGCGGCCATAATGGCGGCGCCCCAGCTCACGGTTCCAGTGGATCCGCCGGCGACCGAGGCCTTGGGCAGGGCCGAATCGCCGATCTCCAGGCTGATCCGCTCCACCGGAACGTCCAACGCATCCGCCGCGATCTGGGTCTGCGTGGTCCAGGTTCCGGTGCCGATGTCCGCCGCCCCGATCTGCACCGTATAGATCCCGTCCTCGCCGTAGCTGATGCGCGCGGCGTTGCTGGGCTGGCGCCGGAACGGGTAGGTGGAGCTGGCTACCCCCATCCCGGTGAACCAGCCGTTCTCCAGGCGGGCGCGCGGTTGCGCTGCACGCCGTTCCCAGCCGAACCGGCGGGCACCCTCGCGCAGGCAGTCCAGCAGATGCCGGCTGCCGAACGGATGCCCGGTTTCGGGATCGAACTCCGGCTCGTTGCGGATCCGCAGTTCTATCGGATCCAGTCCGCAGGCCTCGGCGAGCTCGTCCATCGCCACTTCCGGGCCGAACATGCCCGGGCATTCCCCCGGCGCCCGCATCCAGGACGGCACCGGCACATCCAGGGCGGCGAGCCGGTGCGTGGTCAGGCGGTTCGCAGCGGCGTACATCATCCGCGCCGGTACGGCTGTCTGTTCCGCGAACTCCTTGATCCGGGAGGTCTGCTCCACCACGTCGACGGCGATGGCGGTGAGCCTGCCGTCCTGCCCTGCTCCCAGCCTGACCCGCTGGATGGTCGGGGTCCGGTAACCGGCCAGTTCGAACATCTGCTGCCGGGTGAGCGCGAACTTGACCGGACGGCCACCGCTGGACTGGGCGGCCAGCGCTGCCAGCACCACGTGCGCGTGCGGAACGCCCTTGGAGCCGAAGCCCCCGCCCACGTGCGGGGAAACCACTCTAACGTTCTCCGGGGCCAGCCCGAGCAGCGGCGCCATCGTTTCCCGTACCGGGTGCGCGCCCTGCGTCGAGTCGTACAGCGTCAGGCAGGCCCCATCCCAACTGGCGACAGTGGTGTGCGGCTCCATCGGGTTGTTGTGTTCGGTCGGGGTGCTGTAGGACGCATCTACGACGACGGCTGCTGCAGCCAAGGCGGCATCCGGATCTCCCTGGCGGGTGTCTGTGGGGTAGCCTGCGTTCACCTTTTCCGGAGCATAGAGGCCCTGATGATCGGCGCCGAAGGCCGCATCATGGGAATCCTGGTCGTACCCGATCCGGACCAGACCGGCCGCCTCCCTAGCGGCCTCCGGAGTGCCGGCCAGCACGGCTCCGATGAGCTGTCCGCGGAATCCCACCTCCGCAGACTGCAGCACCGCCAGTTCGGCATCGTCGGTGTTGGCCAGCCTGGGCGCATTGAGGTGGGTCAATACGGAGACGACACCGTCAACCGCCAGCGCCGCGGAGGCGTCCACGGAGATAACCCGGCCGCGGGCAATGGTGGCCTGGACCGGATGCAGGTAGAGCGGATCCTGCACCGGCTGTTCATAGGCGTACGGCGCCGTTCCGCGGACCTTTTCGGCTCCCTCCAGGCGCTGCAGTGGCGTGCCGATGGCGTGGGCTGGCAACAGATTGCTCATGGTTCCTGCTCCTGGTGGGACGTCAGATCCGCCAGCACAGCCACGATGGTATTGCGTGCCATCGGGATCTTGAAGCCGTTTCCCGGCAGCGGGCGGGCGCTTTCCAGCTCTGCATCCGCGGCGGCGCGGAAATTCTCCGGGGTAGCCGGCGCCCCGCGCAGCAGCTCCTCCGCCCGGCTGGCGCGCCACGGCTTATGCGCCACCCCGCCGAGGGCGATCCGCAGCCCGCGGATCCTCGTCGACGCGCCGCCGTCGTCGAGGGTCAGCGTTACCGCGACCGACACCAGCGCGAAGGCGTACGAGGCCCGGTCGCGGACCTTCCGGTAGGCCGAGCGGTTTTCCCCCGGTCCGCCGGGAAGCGGCGGTGGGAGCTCGACGGCCGTGATCAGCTCGCCGTGCTCCAGCACGGTGTCGCGGGCCGGCTCGCTGCCCGGCAGGCGATGGAAGTCCACCAACGGGATACGCCGGACCCCGGCGCTACCCTGGACCACGACCTCCGCATCCAGCGCAGCCATGGCCACCGCCATATCGGAGGGATGGACGGCCACGCAATCCTCGGACGCGCCCAAGATGGCGTGGTAACGGGTGTAACCTTCCAGCGCCGAGCAGCCGGAGCCCGGATCGCGCTTGTTGCACGGGGTGCTGACATTCTGGAAATACACGCACCGGGTGCGTTGGAGCAGGTTACCGCCGGTGGTGGCAAGATTACGCAGCTGGCCGGAGGCGCCGGCCAGCAGGGCCTGGGAGAGCAGCGGGTAGCGGGTGCGGATAAGCGGATCGGCAGCCAGATCGCTGTTGGGAACGGTGGCACCAATCCTGACCCCGCCGTCGGGCAGCGGTTCAATCCGGTCCAGCGGCAGGCGCGCCACGTCCACCAGCAGCTGTGGGGCTGCGATGCCCAGCTTCATGTGGTCCACCAGGTTGGTGCCGCCGGCCAGGTAAGCGGCCGTGGGGTTCCCGGTGGCGGCCGCCACCGCATCCTCCACATCCTGTGCGCGCCGGTAATCGAAGGGGATCATGTCCCGGTCCCGCCGCCGATGGCGCCTGCCGCCTGCCTGACCGCCGCCACGATGTTGACGTACGCGCCGCAGCGGCACAGGTTACCGCTCATCCGCTCACGGATTTCCGCATCATCCAGGGGGATGCCGGGATTACTGGGATTACCGGGAGCGTCCGGGGCGCCGGGGAGGCCTGCGGAGAGGTCCGCGGTGACGTGGCTGGGGTGGCCGGCTTCGGCCTCCTGGAGCATTCCGACGGCGGAACAGATCTGTCCCGGGGTGCAGTAGCCGCACTGGAAGGCGTCCTGGTCCAGGAAAGCCTGCTGCACCGGGTGCAGCCCGTCGGCTCCGGCCAGGCCGTTAGCGGTGGTCACCTCGGCGCCGTCGTGCGCGACCGCGAACGCCAGGCAGCTGATGACGCGCCGGCCGTTGAGCAACACGGTGCAGGCACCGCATTGCCCGTGGTCGCAGCCCTTCTTGGGGGAGGTGACACCGAGCCGGTCGCGCAGCAGGTCCAACAGGGTTGTGCGGGTGTCGACGGTCAATGCCCGTTCGATTCCGTCCACGGTCAGGGTAACGTCGGCTTCCATCTACGGGCACCTCCGGATCGGATGGCAGTTCCTCTAACCGGTCGCCGGCCCGGCGGCGACCGGATGGCATTGTGCGGACGGAAGGCCACGGCGACGTGCTTCCTGAACGCTGCGGGAACTTCTTCGTAACCTACTCCGGGCCCGGATTGCGCACAACCCCGGTCCCGTGGGGGAGTGCGCAGAGCGCGCCGCGGCCGGTGTTGCTGGCGCTAGAGTGCTGGATAAGAATGGCGGACGCAACGGCAAGCCCCAGCGGAGGTGCGATATGCGCGTAGTAGTCATCGGAGCCACCGGACACGTAGGCGGCTACCTGGTCCCGCGGCT